>NZ_CAURLX010000027.1:0-32116 GCF_963525585.1 uncultured Capnocytophaga sp.
AAAAATGGAAAAGGATTTAGAATTTATATCATAATAAAATGAAGTAGAATAACATATCCAAAGAAATTTAAAATACAGCATATCAGAGATTATTTTTAAATATGCATAATTAATTAGAAATCGAAATAATAAAAAAAGATATTATTTTCAACAGAAAAGCCGTATATTTGCACTCATTTTTCATAAAAATAAAATAAGACTATTATGGGAAGAGCATTTGAATTTAGAAAAGCCCGAAAATTCAAGCGTTGGGCAGCAATGGCAAAGACTTTTACTCGCATTGGAAAAGATATAGTAATGGCAGTGAAAGAAGGGGGGCCTCATCCTGAGACCAATGCCCGCCTCAGAGCCATTATACAGAATGCTAGGGCAGCCAATATGCCTAAAGAGAATGTAGAACGTGCCATTAAGCGAGCTACAGAAAAAGATACTGCTAACTATAAAGAAATTCTTTTCGAAGGGTATGCTCCTCACGGAATAGCTATTCTGATAGAGACTGCTACAGATAATAATAATCGTACAGTGGCTAATATTCGTAGTTATTTTAATAAATGCAATGGTACTTTGGGAACCTCTGGATCTGTGGAGTTTATGTTTGACCATACGTGTAATTTTCGTATTAATGCGCAAGGGATTGATCCTGAGGAGTTGGAACTAGAAATGATTGATTTTGGAGCTGAGGAAGTATTCTTGGATGAGGATGGAATCCTTATTTATGCTCCTTTTGAGAGCTTTGGGGCAATCCAGAAGGAATTGGAAAGTAGAAATATAGAGATTCTTTCATCAGGATTTGAACGTATTCCTCAAGTGACCAAAGAGTTAACACCAGAAGAGCAAGCTGATGTAGAAAAACTTCTTGAGAAAATAGAAGAAGATGACGATGTTCAGAACGTATATCACACTATGAAAGAAAGTGAGGAATAAGATTTCTTTAAAATGTCAAAGATGCAGACGCGGTGAATAGCTAAGTCCGCCCCAAGCAAAGCCCTGTCCTTATAAGGTAGGGCTTTGTGATTGAATAGATATATTGAGTAGATGATAAGCCTTAAGATATTTGTTTAGTCGTTTGGTGTCTTCTTCTGTAAGATAATCTAGTCGTGTGATGTCCATATTATCCCTTAAATCATTAATTTTGACTCTTATGGCTAGTGGATTTTTTTGTATGCGCTTGATGAAATGTAAATATTCTTCATCTGGTTGTTTGGTTATACAATCTAAGGTATTGATAATCTCTTCTGAAAAGCCCTCTTTTCTAAGTTCTTCAAGTGTCCAAGGAGTATCTTCTATTAAGTCGTGTAATATGCCACAAATTTTTTCATTTTGAGTTTGCCCTGCATTCATTACACGAATAAGATGTAAAATATAAGGTGCACCTACTTTATCGGTTTGCCCTTTATGTGCTTCAGTGGCTATTTGTAAGGCTTTTTCTAACATAGTTTTATGAAATAATTTTCTGTAAGGCATCCCAGAATAGATGGGTAGGGAAGCCTACGACATTGTTATAGGAACCTTCTATGCGAGAAATACCTACAGCTCCTATCCATTCTTGGATACCATAGCTTCCTGCCTTGTCAAAAGGTTTGTATTCAGAAAGGTAATAGTGAATCATCTCTGGTGTAAGGATTGAAAAACTCACTTGAGTAATATCATAGAAAAAACATTGTTTTCCCTGACGAGTAAGGCAAACAGCAGAGATTACCTGATGTGTTTTCCCAGAAAAAGCACTTAAGGTAGCAAAAGCATCCGCATAATCTTTGGGCTTGCCTATGGCTCTTTCCTCAAACCAAATGAGTGTGTCCGCAGTAATAAGAATATCCTTCTCTTTGAGTTCTTTCAGGAAAGGAGTGGCTTTTTCTTTTGCTATATGTAAAGGGATTTTATATCCTTTCAGGTAGAAAGGATAGTCTTCAGAGATATCTTTGGTACGTACCTCAAAATTTAGTCCTAAATCTTTTAAAAATTGTTGTCTTCTAGGAGATTGAGAGGCTAAGATAAGGGTGTAATTACTTAGTTTTTCAAGTATCATTATCATCAAGGGTTAGTCGGGAACAAAGATATTTTCTCCCTCTTCATTTTCGTAAAGGATACCTAATCGTTTGCCTTTATCTTTAGAAGAAGTGTTGGAAGGAGAGCCATTAGCAGTTTTGTACTTGGTTATTTTTTCTCCTTTCTTTTGGATAATCTCCATATCATCTCCATTTTTATTAACAATGGTAAAATCCCCTCCAGTAAAGAAAGCAGAAAGATTCAGATTCATCACCATAGAAACCATCAGAGCAACAGAAAAAACCATTGCTACATCAAAGAGATTCACCACTACACTTAGTGGGTCGGCATCATCGTCCTTGAAAGGAGTTGTTCTGCGAGTATTTCTCATTTTTCGGAAATTTGTTGGTTACGTATTCGGGTGATATAGTCCAAATTATTGACTTCTTTGGCATACCAGCGTTGCTTGAACTGAAGAGTTACCAACCCCACTAAGCTGATAACAAGCCCTACTACAGTAGTGGCAAAAACCACTTGCATATTGGAAGCCATCTTGGAAATATCTCCTTGGGATAAGCCTGTAAGAGCAGGACTCATCGCAATGAGGGTTCCTATTAGTCCTAATACAGGACCTACTTTAGCTAATAGCTTGGAGGTGACTACGTCTTTCTCAGCATCATTTTCAAAATTGGTAATCATATAATCCGCATAGGTATCGCTTGCAGGGCGTTCTAGTATCTGCCTTAGGTATTTTATGAATAAAGAGTTATCTTTCTCGGGTAGTGCTTGGTGGAGAGCTTCTACAGATTCAGGAGAGAGGTTTTGTAGGATAGGATTCAGCTGTTTTTCGTTTTTATACTTGGTAATAAATTGATTATAGAAGCTCCCCACCAAGAGTAGAGCTCGTACAAAAAGCACCAATAGCACAATAATATCAGGGATAAGTAAGCTATCGGAGACTAGAAAAAGAATTTGGGAAATATTGTCCATTTTTTTATTTATTTTTTGAAGCACAAAGATACGTTATTTTTATTAATTTTTAATCTATAGAACAAAAATAATTTTGTCTGTTTATGATAATTCTCACTTTCAGATAATTCTTATCATATAGTAGAAAAATAGCTGTAAATTATCAATTTAATTTGTATCTTTGCGCTTTAATTTGGTATATGTAATGCAACAAGAGACCGTTTTCCCTGACAAAAATTCCGATAAAGGCAAGAGGGAACAAGTACAAGAAATGTTTGATACTATTTCTCCTGCCTATGATGACCTTAATAGAGTGATGACCCTACGTATGGATATCTCTTGGCGTAAGAATGTGAGACAATATGTCGCGAAAAAGAATCCTGGCACGATTCTTGACATAGCTACAGGTACAGGGGACTTGGCTATAGAGCTCAGTAAGATTCCTTCGGCTGAGATTACAGCAGTAGATATCTCTCAAGGAATGCTTTCAGTGGGCGAGAAGAAGGTAAAATCCTTAGGTCTTACGGATCGTATTCATATGCAAGTAGCTGATAGTGAAAATCTTCCTTTCCCAGATGAAAGTTTTGATGCAGTTACTGTTTCTTTTGGTATTCGTAATTTTGAGCATCTTAACAAAGGGCTTTCTGAAATCAAGCGTGTGCTTCGCCCTAATGGGAGATTAGTTATTTTAGAGACCTCTGTTCCTACTCGATTTCCTTATAAGCAAGGTTATAAGTTCTATACAAAATTCATAGTTCCCCTAATGGGAAGACTGCTGGCTAAGAATAAGAATGCATATGCCTACCTTTCCGAATCAGCAGCCAAATTTCCTTTTGGAAAACAGATGGCTCAGATTCTCTCTCAGGAAATTGGTTTTACTTCTGTTAATTATAAGCCTCAGACTTTGGGAGTTGCTACCATATATATTGCGGACAAATAAGATGATGAAAAAAATCATATACCTTATATTTCTTTTCCCTTTTTTAGGAAAAGCTCAGCCTATTATTAATTTGGAAGATTTTGATTATCAAAAATTCCAATGGGGCTACTACTTTGGGATTAATTCGCTTGATTTTCGCCTAGATTATGAGAGGTTTGATTATACAAATCCGAGTCTTACAGATATACAAACAAAGAAATCCACAGGATTCAATGTAGGGCTTACAGGTGACCTGCGATTGGTTGATCACCTGAGCTTACGGTTTGAACCGGGACTTATCTATAATAAAAGACACTTAGAATTTCCTAACTTCACTACTGAAAATGACCGCATACACGAGGTACATTCTACCTATATATATATTCCTGTGTTAGTAAAATATGGTACTAAGCGATGGAATAACTTTAAGCCTTATATTACAGGAGGAGCTTCTGTAACAATGAACTTAAGTGCCAATAATAAGTCTCAAGCAGATAATAGTGAGGGAAAATTTAGGGTGAATCCTACTATTTTTTTCTATGAACTAGGTGTGGGAGTGGATTTCTATACGCCTCACTTTCGCTTTTCGCCTTCTATAAGAGGGCTGTTTTCTATTAATAATGAACTAATTCCAGATAAAAACCCTGCAAGCCCTTGGACAGGGAATCTTCGAGGGCTTTTTACCAGAGCGATTGTACTTAATCTTACCTTTGAATAATATTAGATGACTATGATAAGAAATATTTTTACTTTATTACTTGTATTTCTGTTCTCTTTTGTAACAAAAGCACAGATTTCTTTTGGAAATAATCCTTTTCAGAAGGATGAGAACCCTGTAGAGTGGTCTTTTTCTGTAGAAAAGCTCTCTGGTGATGAATATAAACTTATTTTTAAAGGAAAAATTGAACCTAAATGGCACGTTTATTCTCAGAATAACCCTGAGGGAGGCGCTCTTCCTATGAGAATTACTTATATTACAGAAGGTATAGAGCTTATAGGGACTTCAGAAGAGAAAAATTTGCATAAGGCTTTCAATGAGGTTTTTGGTGTAGATGAGCTTTTCTTTGAGAAAGATATCCAGATAACCCAGAAAATAAAGGTAACTGATACTAATATAAAGCATATCAAAGGAAATATCTTCTGTCAAGCTTGTATAGATGTGTGTATTAACCTTAAGGAGGATTTTGTATTTTCCTTAGATGGTTCCTTAGCTCAAGTGGAAGAAAAGCAAATAGATGCTCGTAGTGAGGATATGGCAAAGAACCTTGAAATTCCTCTTAAGAATAAAGAACTTATAGGAGAAACCCAGAAGGAATCCAACTGGACGGTTTTTATACTTGGATTTTTGGGAGGGTTTATAGCCTTGCTTACTCCTTGTGTGTTTCCAATGATTCCTCTTACGGTATCGTTCTTTACTAAGCAAAGCAAAACTCGTAAAAAAGGAGTCTTTAATGCTTTTCTATATGGATTCTTTATTCTATTGATTTATGTGCTTTTAAGTATTCCTTTTCACTTCCTAGATAATATAGACCCTGAAATTCTCAATACTATTTCTACCAATGTATGGCTGAATATTGCCTTTTTTGTAATATTTGTAATATTTGCTTTTTCTTTCTTTGGGTACTATGAAATTACTCTTCCAGCTTCGTGGAGTACCAAGATGGACAATGCTTCTAATATAGGAGGAATAATAGGTATTTTCTTTATGGCACTTACCTTGGCTATTGTCTCTTTCTCTTGTACAGGACCTATTTTGGGTTCTCTCTTGGCGGGTTCTCTTTCTTCAGATGGAGGAGCTATGCAACTTTCATTAGGAATGGCAGGCTTTGGACTTTCTTTGGCATTGCCTTTTGTGATTTTTGCTCTTTTCCCTTCTTTGTTGAATTCTCTACCGAAATCAGGAGGCTGGATGACTACAGCTAAAGTATTCTTAGGTTTTTTGGAATTAGCTTTTGCTCTTAAGTTCCTCTCCAATGCAGATCTTGTACAGCACTGGGGACTTCTTAAAAGAGAGGTATTTGTAGGGTTATGGTTCGTTCTTTTTGCTCTTCTTACCTTATATTTGTTTGGAATTATCCGCTTTCCACACGATGATCCTAAGAAACCTTTGCTAAAACTTCCTAAAGGACGTCTGGTATTAGGGCTACTCTCAGGAATATTCTCTATATATCTATTATTAGGACTCTTCGGAAAGAATAACTTACGCCTACTCAGTGGGTTTCCTCCGCCTGAATTTTATGCTTTTTTCCCTAAGGAACAGGTGAGTGAGCAGATTGTATTCAAGGATTATTATGAAGGAATGGCTTATGCAAAGGCACATAATATGCCTGTAATGCTTGATTTTACAGGTTGGGCGTGTGTGAATTGTCGTAAGATGGAGGAACACGTATGGACTGATCCACAGGTGAAACAGCTAATGCAACAGTATGTGCTTATTTCTCTCTATGTAGATGATAAGGAAGAATTACCTCAGGATAAGCAGTTTGATTTTAAGCATCGCAATGGACGCGTGGAATATATAAAAACGATAGGGGATAAGTGGGCTACTTTCCAAGAAGTAAATTTCTCTACAGCCTCTCAGCCTTATTATGTTCTTCTTTCTCCTGATGCAGCATTGCTCTCTAGTCCTGTACAGTATGTCGATACTGATACCTATAAGGAATGGCTAGAGAAAGGGATTAAAACAATGGCTAATCACTAAACAAATATAGATACCGTGAATACACAAAATTTATTAGAAAAACTTCGTCAGATAGTTGGGGAAAAATATGTAATGACAGATCCTGGACAAACAGAACGTTATCGTACAGGATATCGTTTTGGAACTGGAAATGCATTAGCTGTAGTACGCCCAGCTACCCTCTGGGAGCAGTGGCAGGTGCTAGAAGCCTGTACTGAGGCAGATGTAATCGTAATTTCTCAGGCTGCTAATACAGGAATTACAGGAGGTTCTAATCCTTTTGGAAATGATTATGACCGAGATGTAGTCATTATCAATACAATGCGTAATGATACCATTCAGCTTATTCTGGAGGGAGAGCAGGCGGTATGTCTGCCAGGTTCTACCCTGAATCATTTGGAACAGGAGCTTAAGCAGTATGGGAGAGAACCACACTCAGTGATAGGCTCTTCTTGTATAGGAGCTTCAGTGATTGGAGGGGTGTGTAATAATTCAGGAGGTTCTCTTGTACAGCGTGGACCTGCTTATACTGAAATGTCCCTATATGCACAACGTAATGCAGAAGGAAAGCTAGAGCTGATTAATCACTTAGGAATAGAATTAGGTGATAATCCTAAAGAAATTCTCACCAATTTGCAAGAAGGAAAATATCAGAGAAAGGATATTCAACAGACAGGGAAGAAAGGGCACGATCACGACTATTGTAACCACGTTCGCCAGATTGATGCTGACACTCCTGCTCGTTTTAACGCCGATCCTGCTCGCCTTTATGAAGCTTCAGGAAGTGCAGGACGTTTAGCGGTTTTTGCTGTAAGAGTGGATACTTTTCCAGCAGAAAAGCAAACTGCTGTATTCTATATTGGGACTAATGATACGTCTGTACTTACCCAATTACGTCGTCATATGTTAGGTTCTTTTGAGCAAATACCTATTTCTGGAGAATATATTCATAGAACAGCTTTTGATATTGCTGCTAAGTACGGAAAAGATACTTTTTGGTATATTAAAAATGTAGGAACGGAATACCTTCCTCGCCTTTTCTCTCTTAAAGCTTGGGCTGACCGTGTGGCTAAAAAGATTCCCTTTATGCCTAAGCATTTTAGTGAAAAATTCTTACAAGGAACTTCCAAGCTGATGCCAGATCACATACCTCAGATTATGAAAGATTACCGCAATCAGTATGAGCACCATTTAATCCTTAAGATGGGAGGCGAAGGAGTAGAGGAAGCTCGTGAATACCTTAAAGAATTTTTCTCTGATACCGCCAAAGGAGCTTATTTTGAATGTGATGCAAAACTAGCACAAGCAGCAATGCTTTTGCGATTTGCGGTAGCCTCAGCAGCTATTCGTTACCGTTCTGTTCACGAAGAAGAAGTTGAAGATATTGTTGCTCTTGATATCGCTTTACGTCGTAATGATGAGGATTGGTTCGAAAAATTACCTCCAGAATTAGAGAATAAGATTCTTCATAAGCTCTACTATGGGCATTTTATGTGTCACGTATTTCATCAGGATTATGTGATTAAAAAAGGATATAATTGTGAAGAAATAGAGGAAGAAATGCTTAAAATTTTGGATACTCGTGGAGCTGAATACCCTGCAGAACATAACGTGGGGCACCTCTATCACGCTAAGGAAGAGCTCAAGAGTTTCTATCAAGAACTAGACCCTACCAATAGTTTTAACTCTGGGATAGGGAAAACTTCAAAGAAGAAAAATTGGCAATAAATCATTGTCTATTTTAAAATATAAGCGACTGTTCCCCAGAACAGTCTCTTATATTACTATTAGTAAATTCAAGTAAGCTACTTAATCCCGTGCATAAGCCTCTTAATCATAGGGTGGAGTAAGATTACTAATACTCCTGCTACAGTTGCAATTACAGCAAAAATTAGGAAAAAAGCATCTAATCCATAGTTTTCTTTCACATAGGTTATTTGTCCACCTAAAGTAGCCGCTATTTTTTGTGCAATAGCAATTCCTAAGTACCACATACCAAACATAAAGGCTAGCATCCTAGCAGGAACAAGTTTAGATACATAGGAGAGCCCCACAGGAGAAATAAATAATTCTCCTAAAGTATGGAATAAATAAGTAAGAATCAGGAATACTACTGATATCTTGGCTCCTTCTCCTAAGTCCACTGAACCTAACCATATAGCTAAATAACCAATAGCTACAAAGAATAATCCAAAACCATACTTCAAGGCTGCAGGAGGATTGAACTTGGATTCCCATATCTTGGAAACAGAAGAAGCTAATGTAATCACAAAGAATGGATTAAGAACAGAGAACCAAGCAACAGATATTTCAGAATCGGTCTTAGCAAACTCATTTTTAAGCATATATACAGCCACTACCCAAATCAGTAAGAAGCATAATAGAAGAATAATATTTGTAATAGGAATATGCTTCCAAGTAGCTATAGCTAGCTGTATCAGTACATAAGAAATAATTGTAAGAGGGACTAGCACTATAAGGCTATTAATAATATTGAAAGTAAGTAACCCACTTCCTGTAAGGCTTCTATCTACGTGGTCACGAGCGATGATGATAAGTGAAGAAGGAGCTTGGTCAAAAGTAACATAGAAAAACATAATGAAAATAGCCAAGCTCACTACAGCCAACATTCGATTGCGAACGATCCTCTCGTAACGTAGAATCCTAGAGAAAATCACATAGATGAAAAGAACCAAGGTAATGATGATAAATAAGTTCTGTCCTCGCATAAGAGGGTTATCTGCCCAAGCAAAAACATCATACATACCATTCTTTGAAAGAGGGTCATTAAAGGCATAAGTAAGCCCCAATAGAGTAACAATGACAATTAGAATGGTATCTACAAGGGTAAAAGGATTTCGTTTTTCTGTATCTGGCTTTTTCTCTTCATAATGATCTATATGTTCTTCTTTTTTGAGAACACCTAAGTCTCCCATCAGAGGCTTAGCAAAGATGAACTGGAGAGTTCCTAAAGCCATAAAGATACCTGCCAAGCCAAATCCCCAGCTCCATCCTTCTGTCATTGCAAGATAGCCACAAAGCATTGTTCCAAAGAAAGAACCTGAATTAACTCCCATATAGAAAATGGTATAAGCACTATCTTTCTTATCAGAATGCTCTTTGAACATCTGAGAAAGAATAGAAGGAACATTGGGCTTGAAGAAACCTACACCAATCACTAGGCAGGTGAGCCCTATGAAGAACATTATTGGAGTAGAAAGGAATAAGCATAATTGCCCAAGAGTCATAATAATTGCCCCTGTGATAACTGCATTACGGGCTCCTATGTACTTATCAGCAATGATTCCTCCAAGAACAGGAGTGAGATATAAGAGCATTGCATAGGTTCCATAGAGAGAGGCTGCTTGCTCAGGACTCCATCCCCAGCCTCCTTTTGGGTTTCCGAATAGAATCTCGGCGGTTAGGAATTGTACCAGAAGTACTCTCATTCCATAGAAAGAAAAACGTTCCCACATCTCAGTAAAGAACAAAAAGAAAAGTCCTGAGGGTTGTCCCAGTACTTTTGTGTCAAAATAATGTTTCTTTTGCTGTTCCATAGCCTTAATAAAATATAAATAATTTGTTATTTTCCGGTTTTTATTGATTTATCTGTAATGGATTTGTCCTACAGAAGCGACTAGTCCCCCTATTTATTGCATTTTTGATAATATAGTTTTTTGTAAAAAGCTGTTAATTACGATGTTATTCTCATAAAGAGCTCCGTTGAAAACGGATATAAAGTTAGTGATTTTTTCTGAATTAGCCTAATTTTTCTATTGTTTTTTCTTTTGTAATTCTATTCTTTCTTTCTTAGAAAAATTGTATTTTTGCACTCTTTTAGAACCTCTTATCATAATGAAAAAAGGATTTGTTTTTCTATTATTTTGCTTTCATCAGTTACTCTTAGCACAGGTGAAGGATACGCTTTCTCTTCTTTTTGTAGGCGATATTATGGGGCATTCCCCTCAGATTACTTCAGCATATAATAAGCAAACTAAGCGTTATGAGTATGAACCTGTTTTTGCTAAAGTAGCACCTATTTTTAGAGAAAATGATTTTGTGGTAGCCAATTTGGAGGTTACTCTTGGAGGAAAGCCTTATACAGGCTATCCTACTTTTTCTTCTCCTAAAGAATTGGCTTCAGCTTGCTCTAACAGTGGGATTAATGTAATGGTTACTGCCAATAATCATTCCTGTGATCGTGGAAAAATGGGAATTACCAATACACTTTACCAGTTGGATTCCTTGGGAATTAAGCATACAGGAACTTTCTATGACCTAATGGATAGGGCTCGTAGGAATTTGCTTATTCTAGAGAAGAATAACATCCGAGTAGGGCTACTTAACTACACTTATGGGACCAATGGCTTACCTATCCCAGAGCCTACTCAGGTAAATCTGTTGGATACTTTACAAATAAAAAATGACCTCCAGAGCGCTAAGAAATTGCATCTGGATAAGCTCATTGCGGTAGTACATTGGGGTGTGGAATATGCGACGAAGCCTAATAAAGCCCAGAAGGAAATGGCTGATTTTCTTTTTAAAAACGGGATAGATTATATCATAGGAGGGCATCCTCACGTACTTCAGCCAATGGAACTTCGTTCTAATAACTCTCCCTATACTGAGCAATTTGTAGTATATTCGTTGGGGAATTTTATTTCTAATCAGAGAAAAAGACGTACCGATGGAGGAATGATGGTAAAAATTACTCTCGTTAAGAATAAAGAAAGAAAAACAAAGTTGATGTCTCCTGAATATTATCTAACTTGGGTACATATTTATGATAAAGAAGGGAAAAAACATTATGAAATACTTCCTTCAGCCCAAGTAGAGAAGGAAAATTTAAAAGGAATGACTCCAGCTTCAGTAAAACAGATGAAAATATTCTTAGAAGACTCTCGAAAGCTCTTCAAAGATAATAATATTGGGAATATTCTTGAGAAAAATCAATAATATGCTCTAAAATAGCATCTAGATAAAAAGTAGAAAGATGAAACAAATCAATTGTAAGGGAGAGTTAATTACTTTTGATTCTCCTAAAGTAATGGGAATATTGAATATAACTCCTGATTCTTTTTATTCAGGAAGCCGAACTCCTGTAGCGGAAGTTATAAAAAAAGCTGAGCAAATGCTCTTAGAGGGAGCTTCCTTTATTGATATTGGGGGATATAGTTCCCGTCCTAATGCACAGGAAGTTTCTCTTGAGGAAGAAATCCAGCGAGTAGTGCCTGTAGTGGAGACTCTTGTGAGGGAATTTCCTCATATATGTATTTCGGTGGATACTTTTCGAAGTAAAGTAGCTCAATTAAGCCTTGAGGCAGGTGCTTGTATCATTAATGATATATCTGCTGGACAAATAGAGGATACAATGTGGGAGGTAATACAAAAATATCAAGTTCCTTATATAGCAATGCATATGAGAGGCACTCCTCAAACAATGCAAAATTATACTGATTATCAGAATATAGTCAAGGATATTCTTTTCTATTTCTCTCAAGTGAAAGATAGAGCACGTCAGTTACAAATTAATGACCTTATAATAGACCCTGGTTTTGGTTTTTCTAAGACGCTTTCTCAGAATTATGAGCTGATGCAACAGCTATCTCTATTCAGAGCACTGGAATGTCCTATTCTTGTAGGTATTTCCCGAAAATCAATGCTATATAAGCTCTTGGGAACTTCTCCAGAGGAAGCCCTGAATGCAACCTCTGTTCTTAATACATTCGCATTGCTTCAAGGAGCGGATATTCTTAGAGTACACGATGTTAAGGAAGCAATAGAATGTGTGAAAATCGTTCAAGAACTCCAAAGAAATTATGAGTAAAAACAAAAGCTATCCAATTTTCTACTTGGATAGCTTTTATTAAAGAACTAATTTTTAAACTTTTAAATTATTTATCTATGGAGCCTAAGACACGCTGCATAAAGGTATTGAGGGCTTCTTTCTCTGGAGTTCCTGCTTTGATTAGTTTTTGTACCTCTAAAGCACCATACATATTGGAGAGAAGTTCACCAATCATATCTAATTCTTCATCTTTAAGAGAAGAAAGTTCTGTAAGATTCTCCAGTACTTCTATAGTTTCAAGTACATAATCTTCATCATTACTTTCAATGAACTTGGATATGTGCTTAATTATTGGTAATTTCATCTATTAACTCATTTAAAGCCTCTTGCTTATTTGTTTGGATATCGCGAACGAGCTGTCCATCTACAAAAGTAGCAAAAGTAGGCAGGTTAGTTACATTAGCAAGTTTGCGGGATTCAGGGAATTGTTCTGCATCTACAATTACAAATGTGATATCTTCCTTCTCTGAAGCAATTTTTTTGAATTTAGGCTTCATAATACGGCAGTTTCCGCACCAGGAAGCAGAGAATTGTACGGCTACTTTTTTATTAGCTTGTATAACTTCTCCTAGAGTATCGGTAGTAAGTTCTAACAACATAATTTTTTAAATAAGGGATTAATCTAAAATCTTTGCATTTTTATTCTACAGTTATAGGGATTCTTAGTGATTAGCTAAGTAATCAGCGGTACTTTTTCTATCAGCGTGCATAGCCTCTTTTCCTTCTTCCCAGTTAGCAGGACATACTTCGCCATATTTTTGAACGTGAGAATAAGCATCTATAAGTCGTAGATATTCCTTAACATTACGTCCTAGAGGCATATCATTTACACTTTCGTGGAATATTTTTCCTTGTTCATCAATGAGGAAGGTAGCACGGTAGGTCACGTTAGAACCTTCTATAAGATAGGTGTCTTGCTCTTCGTTATACACGTGTTCTGCTTCTAAAATACCTAAAGCAGTGGATAGGTTACGAGTTGTATCGGCAAGAATAGGATAGGTAACTCCTTCAATACCTCCTTGATTCTTAGGTGTGTTTAGCCAAGCAAAATGCACTTCACAAGTATCTACAGAAGCACCTATGATAATAGTGTTACGTTTTTCGAATTCAGCACGTAGTTCCTCGAAAGCGTGTAATTCGGTAGGACAAACGAAAGTGAAGTCTTTAGGATACCAGAAAAGAACTACTTTCTTATTCTTCTTGGTAGCTTCTTCTAGGATATTGATACGAAGGTTATCACCCATTTCTGAGATAGCATCAACAGTGATGTTTGGGAATTTTTTTCCTACTAATGACATATTTTTATATTTTTATAGTGAAACTTATTTTTTTTCTGGTGCAAAAGTATAAAGAAGTACCATACTAGAAGTCTATTTTTAATAATATTTTTCTATATTGGAATAAATTTTAGTGATAATGAAGAATTAAGAACCATCAAGTAGGGTTATTTTATTAGATAAAAATTATTATCTTTGCGCCCTAAATATTTAACTTAATAAAGTAATGAAAAAAATATGTTTTGCACTTTTAGTGTTTTTTGCCTTGCATACCAATGCACAGGATAAGTACAAATGTATGGTACAGATGACCAACTATAATGGAGAAGCAGCTTATATGGTCGTTTCTTTGATTGATCCTCAGGGGAATTACCAGAAAACTCTTTATGTATTTGGAGACAATGGAAAGTATTATGATTCACTAAAAAAATGGTTTGTTTTTTATCAAGACAAAAAAGAGAAAATAGATGCTGTTACAGGAGCTTCCATCACACAAGGAGATCGAAAAACTATTACACTGAACCTTAATAAAAATCTGCTGGATCAAGGATATAAAATCCGTTTTGAATCGGCTGTAGAAGATCAAAATTATTATACCACAGATGCAGAAGTCCCTTTTTCATCGGAATCTCTTAAGGGAAAAACAGAAGGATCAGGATATGTACGGTATATACGCCTGACAGAAGCTAAGTAAAAACTTTTAAAAACAGCATAAAAAATTGGAAAATAACCATTTTATCTTATTTAAGAAAAATGGTTATTTTTTAACAATAAAATATAAATAAAAATTTGTAAAAAGAATAATTTTTCTTAATTTTGCACTATCAAAACTTCAAGATGGATTTAGCTTTCAATAAGAACGAAGATTATAACAAACTTGCCCGAGATGAGGCTCGCCAACGATGGGAGAAGATAAAGCTTGGGGGAGGAACTAAGGCCATAGAGAAGTTACATTCTCAAGGGAAGCTTACAGCACGGGAACGTATAGATTTTTTATTGGATAAGGACAGACCTCGGTTAGAAATAGGGGCTTTTGCTGCAGATGGAATGTATTCAGATTATGGAGGTTGTCCCTCTGCTGGGGTTATTGTAGAAATAGGGTATGTGCGTGGGCGACAGGTAATAGTGGTAGCAAATGATGCTACAGTGAAAGCAGGGGCTTGGTTCCCTATGACTTGTAAGAAAAATCTCCGAGCTCAGGAGATCTCTATAGAAAATCACTTACCTATCATTTATTTAGTAGATAGCGCAGGTGTCTTTTTACCTCTTCAGGATGAGGTATTTCCTGATAAAGAACATTTTGGGCGTATTTTCCGTAATAATGCTCAGATGAGTAGTATGGGAATAGTCCAGATAGCTGCTGTAATGGGAAGCTGTGTAGCGGGAGGGGCTTACTTGCCTATTATGAGTGATGAAGCTCTGATTGTTAATAAAACAGGAAGTATTTTCTTAGCAGGAAGTTATTTAGTAAAAGCAGCAATAGGAGAAGATGTTGATAATGAAACTCTTGGTGGAGCTACAACACATTGCCAGATTAGTGGAGTAACTGATTATCAGTGTGAAAATGATCAAGATGCGCTTGAGGTGATTAAGAACCTTGTTGATAAAATAGGAGAATCCCCTAAGGCGGGATTTAGTAGAATAGAGAGTAAGAAACCAAAACTCAATCCATCAGATATTTACGGAATTCTTCCTATGAATCGTACTCAGCCTTATGATATGAAGGAGATTATTCTACGCTTAGTAGATGATTCTCAATGGGAAGAATATAAAGAAGGGTATGGACAGACAATTCTTACTGGATATGCTCGTATAGATGGATGGGCTGTCGGAATTGTAGCCAATCAGCGTAAAGTAGTTAAGACAAAAAAAGGAGAGATGCAAGTAGGAGGGGTCATTTATTCAGATAGTGCTGATAAGGCAACTCGTTTCATTGCTAACTGTAATCAGAAAAAAATACCTCTTGTATTCTTACAGGACGTTACAGGATTTATGGTAGGTTCTAAGTCAGAGCACGGCGGAATTATCAAAGATGGAGCAAAACTAGTAAATGCTGTGGCTAACTCAGTAGTTCCAAAATTTACAATTATTGTAGGCAATTCTTATGGAGCGGGGAACTATGCAATGTGTGGAAAAGCGTATGATCCACGCCTAATAGTGGCATATCCTTCAGCTAATTTGGCTGTAATGGGTGGAGCTCAAGCTGCAAAAGTACTTTTACAAATAGAAACAGCTACACTTAAGCGAAAAGGAGAAGAAATCTCTCCAGAGAGAGAAAACCAACTTTTGCAGGAAATTACTCAGAAATATGAGGAACAAACAACTCCTTATTATGCTGCAGCTCGGTTATGGACAGATGCTATTATTGACCCTCTAGATACCCGCCTTTGGATATCTCAAGGGATAGAAGCCGCAAATAACGCTCCTATAGAAAAGGCATTTAACTTAGGAATTATTCAAGTTTAATCTAATCTATAAAGACCTATTATGACAATCAATATTTAAGCAACGAAATACATAGATACTGAAAACTAATAAAGAGATGAGTACATACATTAGAAAAAATGCCTTGGAATTTCACATTGATTTGAGAAATGTACGTGATGAACGCACTTTCTTAATGAAGATGAAAGAAAGTTTTTCTTTTCCTGATTACTTTGGTTATACATTGGATTGTCTAGATGATTGTATGCAATCGTTGGACTGGATAGACCATAAACAAGTATTAGCAAAGTTCTATCATCTGGATGATGTAAGAAAGCATAACGAGACCCTTTATGGGGAGATTGTTAGTAGCCTTGAGCTATATCGTTCTTATTGGAATGGAAATCCTGAAAAGAAAGTACAATTTGAGTATTAATTTATGTAAAGAAGTAAAAAAGCAAAGCAACTAGAATCTTAGTTGCTTTGCTTCTAAATCAATAGAAAGTCTAATTTATGTAATTTCTATTCATCATCCTCTTCATCATTATCAAAATCATCATCTGGTTCCTCATATCCAGAGTCATCATCTGATTTTCCTTTGGCTTTGGTCTTTGTTGTTTTTTTCTTATCTACAGGAGCTTCTTCTTTTGCTGCTTGTTTGATTTTGTTCTCTATCTCTTCAGCCATTTCAGGATTATCCTTTAGTAGTGCTATAGTAGCTTCTCTTCCTTGTGCTAATCGGGTTCCTCCATAGCTATACCAAGCCCCACTTTTACTTACAATATTGTAATCCACACCCCAATCTACAATTTCAGCAATTTTAGAAATACCCTCTCCATAAACAATTTCAAATTCTGTACGCTGGAAAGGAGGAGCCACCTTATTTTTTACAATTTTTACCTTGGTCAGGCTACCATAAGCATCTCCATCTTTGGTAGTCAAAGGGGTAGATTGCCTACGAACATCTACTCGGACAGAAGAATAGAACTTCAGAGCATTTCCTCCTGTGGTTGTTTCAGGGTTTCCGAAAGTAACTCCTATTTTGTCCCTAAGCTGATTGATAAACATTACCACACAGTTCGCCTTACTGATACTTCCTGTGATTTTGCGTAGAGCCTGAGACATTAGTCGAGCGTGAACACCCATTTTTGAGTCTCCCATATCTCCTTCTATCTCTGACTTAGGGGTAAGAGCCGCTACAGAGTCAATGACAATAATATCTATAGCTCCCGAACGAACAAGGCTATCTACAATCTCAAGAGCTTGTTCCCCATTATCAGGTTGGGAAATAATAAGAGTATCAGTATCAACACCTATTTTTTTGGCATAGTTAGGATCAAAAGCGTGTTCAGCATCTATGAAAGCAGCAGTTCCTCCCTTTTTCTGAGCCTCAGCAATGGCGTGAAGGGTAAGGGTGGTTTTCCCTGAGGATTCTTGCCCATATACTTCTATGATACGTCCGCGTGGGTATCCTCCTACACCTAAGGCAATATCTAACCCTAAAGAACCAGAGGGAATTACCTCCACTTCTTCGGCAACTTTATCACCTAAGCGCATTACAGTACCTTTCCCAAAAGACTTGTCCAATTTCTCTAAAGCAAGTTTCAGGGCTAAAGCCTTTGCATCTTGGTCTTTCTTAGGCTCTACTTTTTCTTTTTCTTTTTTTGCCATTGAATCTTAGTTTTTTAGTTTTTGAATCACAAAGATAAGTGCTTAAAGAACGAATTTTTTATCAGATTGTCCTTTATAACGTGTGATACATTCTTGATATACTTCGAGAGCTTTTTGGGCATCTCCCCAGCCTCTTACATCTACTTTTTTGTTTTCGAGGTCTTTATATACTTTGAAGAAGTGTTCTATTTCTTTTACCAAGTGAGGATTTACATCTTTAAGATCACTGATATTACGGAAGTTAGGATCAGCAACAGGAACGCAAAGAACTTTCTCATCTCCTCCTTTTTCGTCGGACATATAAAGGATTCCCACAGGTCTTACTTCTACCACACATCCAGGGATGAAAGCAATAGTGGAAATAACTAGAACATCCAACGGATCCCCATCATCAGCAAGAGTTTCAGGAATAAAACCATAATCAGTAGGATATATCATAGAGGTGTGTAATAGTCTGTCAAAACGTATTTTCCCTAATCCAAAATCATACTCATACTTGTTTCTGCTTCCTCTAGGAATTTCGATAAGAACATCAAAAGTTGTTTCTTTAGCCATTTTTTATTTGTATTTGAAATTAATGAGCAAAGGTAGTTTATTTTTTTTTATTATCAAAGTAAATATTTATGTTTCTTTCTTGAGAAAAAAATTGTATTTTTGCGCCATATTTTTTAAATTTCAAAGATGTATTCAGAACTTTCAGAAGGACACCCTATTCGTACCTATTTGCACGAGACAGAGCTTATCCAGAATCTCTTGGAAGAAATTATGAGAACAGACCCTGAGACAGAGTATCAGAAGTTCTATAATCTTTTCAATCATCTCTCTACTGTAGAAAAGCGTTTTGTAAGAAAAGAAAATCAACTTTTCCCTTTCTTGGAATTACGAGGCTGGACGAATCCTTCTCAAAATATGTGGTCATTCCACGATACTATTAGGGATATGTTCCGATTGGTGCGAAAGAATTTAGAAGATAAAGATCCGCTTGCTGCCAAAGAAAATATGGTGTATATAGAGGATAATTTGCATAGATTATTGAATGTAGAGTATAATATTCTATTTGCTCGTGCTTTAGAACTTCTAACAGAAGAAGATTGGATAAAAATGCGACAAGGGGAAGATGAAATAGGATGGATGCTTTCCTCTCCACCTCCTACTTATCCTAATGAGTCGGGTTATGTACATCCTTCAATGGATACTTCTATACGCACAGACGTTGTTTTCGATGAAAAAGCACAGCATTATGATGAGGGATATATGACCATTGAGCAAGTGAATTTGTTACTCAAAACACTTCCTATTGATATTACTTTTGTAGATGAGTACGATAAGGTAATTTTCTATAATCGAGGTGAAGAACGTGTTTTCCCTCGTAGTGCTGGAATTATTGGTAGGGAAGTGAAATTCTGCCATCCACCTAAGAGTGTAGGAACAGTATTGAAAATTGTAGAGGCTTTCCGAGCAGGAACTCAGAATGAGGCTAATTTCTGGTTTAATTACCGAGGAAGGCTTATATATGTACGTTACTTTGCAGTCAGAGATGCTCAAAAGAACTACAAAGGAGTTATTGAAATGTCGCAAGATATTACTGATATTAAGCTCATTGAAGGAGAGAGACGCCTTCTAGAATGGGAATAGATTTCTTAATATTTATATTAGATTATCTTGGCAAAAATCATAGAACAAATAAAAGAGCCTATCGCTCACGAGATGAGTGCTTTTGAGGACAAGTTTAGGCAATCAATGTCCTCAAAAGTGGCTTTGCTTAACCGTATTACACATTATATAGTAAATCGTAAGGGAAAGCAAATGCGTCCTATGTTTGTTTTTCTGGTAGCAAAGCTTGTCTCTGAAGGAAAAATAAATGAACGTACTTATCGAGGGGCTTCAGTGATAGAACTTATCCATACAGCTACTCTTGTACACGATGATGTGGTAGATGATAGCAATAAGCGAAGAGGCTTTTTTTCTATTAATGCATTGTGGAAGAATAAGATAGCCGTTTTAGTAGGCGATTATCTTCTTTCAAAAGGGCTTTTGCTTTCTATTGATAATAATGATTTTGACTTACTGAAGATTATATCAGTAGCTGTGCGAGAGATGAGCGAAGGGGAGCTATTACAGATGGAAAAAGCAAGGCGATTGGATATCACAGAGGAAGTTTATTATGAAATTATTCGTCAGAAAACAGCCACTCTTATAGCAGCCTGTTGTGCAATGGGAGCCTGTTCTGTACTTCCTGATAACCCAGAAATTATAGAAAAAATGCGCCTTTTTGGTCAGTGGGTAGGAATGGCCTTCCAGATAAAAGATGACTTGTTTGACTATACAGAAGAAGCCATAGGCAAGCCTACAGGGATAGATATTAAAGAACAAAAAATGACCTTACCTCTTATCTATACCCTCAATACAGCTCAGGAGCACGATAGGCGTTGGCTTATTAATAGTATTAAGAACTATAATACAGATAAAAAAAGGGTGAAGGAAGTTATTTCCTTTGTAAAAGCCCACGGAGGAATAGAGCATACACAACAGAAGATGCTTGCTTATCAGGAAAAAGCACTTGCCATTTTAGATGAATTTCCTGAATCTCCTTATAAGAAAGCTCTTTTACAAATAGTATCTTATGTGATTCACAGAACCATATAGGATTCAGTAATTTTTTAATTATCAAATATTCTAAGTTTATCCAAATAAATAGGAAAACAAAGGATTTTATTCAATTATTTTTCTCATAAAAGGGGAAAATTAGTAACTTTGCCAAGATGAATTCATTTATTGTATCTGCACGTAAATATCGCCCACAGACTTTTGTAGATGTAGTAGGGCAGAAAGCTATCACTGATACGCTGGAGAATGCTATTGCTAATGATCATTTAGCACAAGCTTTGTTATTTACAGGCCCTCGTGGAGTAGGGAAGACTACCTGTGCTCGTATTTTGGCTAGAAAAATTAATGAAAAGACTACTCCAGATTCTCAGGATAATGATTTTTCTTTCAATATTTTTGAGCTTGATGCGGCTTCTAATAATAGCGTAGAGGGGATTCGTTCTTTGATAGAACAAGTTCGGATTCCTCCACAAGTAGGAAAATATAAGGTATATATTATAGATGAGGTACATATGCTCTCTAGTAGTGCGTTTAATGCCTTTCTTAAAACCTTAGAGGAGCCACCTGCACACGCCATATTTATCCTTGCTACTACTGAGAAACATAAGATAATTCCTACAATCCTTTCAAGGTGTCAGATATTTGATTTTAAGAGGATTACAGTGAGCGATGCTAGAGAATACTTGAAATATATAGCCAAGGAGCAAGGGTTACAAGCAGAAGATGAAGCCCTACAAATCATAGCTCAAAAAGCAGATGGAGCAATGCGAGATGCCCTTTCTATCTTTGATAGAGTAGTGAGCTTCTGTGGAGAACATATTACTAAGGAAGCGGTTTCGGAGATTCTTAATGTGCTAGATTACGATACTTTTTTCAAGATTACAGACTTAATTCTAGCTAATAATATACCTGACCTATTAGTAGAGTTCAATAGTATCCTTTCTCACGGTTTTGATGGACAGCATTTTATAGCTGGTTTGGCAGGTCATTTCCGTGATCTGATGGTTTGTAAGAATGAAAAAACAATTCCTCTTATGGAATTAGGAGAGGAAACGAAGAAGAAATATGCTACTCAGACAGCTCAATGTGATTTTCCTTTCCTAGTAAAAGCCCTTGAGATTACCTCAGATTGTGATCTTAAGTATAAAACAAGCCGTATGCCTCGCCTTCTAGTGGAGCTTACTCTAATGCAATTAGCATCTTTGACCTTTGAAGGGGATAAAAAAAAAATGATGGATATATAATTCCTGCTAATTTTTTTCATAAGGAAAAAAATATAAATCCAGAACAAAATACTAAAAAACAGGAGAAAATAGAAAAATCTTCTGAAATAGTACCTCCTCCTAAAGAAAGTGTTTCGGCTACTTCCTTAAAAAGCATACAAGTAAAACGTGAAGCTGCTAAGATACGTGAGGAGAAAGAAGAAATTCCCCAGGACTTACCTTATACCCCTTACTCTATAGAAGATTTTGCAAGAGTATGGCAGAATATGATAGAGATATTAGACAAAAAAGGGGAACAATTCCTCCTTATAAGCCTTGGTAGGGATACTCCTCCTATTGAGAATGATTGTATTCGAATAGAAGTACCTAGTGAAATAGACCGAGTGGAAATCTCTTCTCAGAAGAAAAGATTCCTCAATTATATCCGTAGGCACCTTAATAATTATGGAATAACTATGGATGTTATACACAATAGAGAACTTGTAACCACTCTAGCTTATACCCCTCAAGAAAAATATGAAGTACTTAAGGAGCAAAATCCTTATTTGGAAGACTTTATAAGAGAATTAGAGCTAGAACTCTAATGTTGCTTGCCTATTTATTTTTTGAAAAAAGGGAGCTTAGATATGCATCCCATTCATAAGGCTTCTTTCCTTGTTCAAAAATACGAGCAGTCAGTCCTCCTCTTAAGGATAGTTTTCCTTTTTCAATAAGTAACCAGCTTCCCTCACGAAGTCCAATAACAGGAGTATCATTAAGAACGTGGAATTCATTGATACGAGTTTCTCTTGTTTCTCCTTTGTGTTTGCTATTAGGATCTGGATCCAGATAGTGAGGGTTGATATTAAAAGGAACAATTCCTAAAGTCTGGAAGCTAGGAGGGTAGATAATGGGCATATCATTGGTAGTTTGCATACTTTGCCCTGCTATATTACTTCCTGCACCGGTTCCCATATAAGGAGTTCCTTTATTAACAGCTTCTCTAAGAGGTTCTACAAGCCCTTGTTCATAGAGCTTTGTAACAAGTAGAAAAGTATTTCCTCCTCCTGTAAAGATAGCTTTGGCATTATTAACAGCTTCTTTGGGGTTGGAGAAAGTATGTATGCCAACTACTTTTTTCCCTATAGAAGCAAAGAAAGTGCGTGCTCTCTCAGTATATTCATCGTGGGAGATACCACTAGGACGTGCGTAGGGGATAAATAATATCTCATCAGCATCTTCAAAAAAGTGGATAAGTTCCTCTTTCAAGTAAGAAAGATAAGTCCCTCCATATATAGTAGAGGTGCTAGCTAAAAGTATTTTTTTCATAGAAGTTTTATTCTCTGAAAGATTATTTGTAATGGCTTGTTGTGCATTTAGAAGACCATTTGCTAGAAAAATAAGCGAATAAAGAAGTGTTTTTCTCATATTCTATGGAGTTTGATTTATACCTCAAAGATACGATTTTTCCTGCAAAATTCATAGTTAAATTTTCTATTTTCTTCTATAGGTTCTTTTTTAGGAGAATGATTTCATTGCCTTCTTCTACTTTTGAGAAAACGGAAATCTGATATAATTCCTCTAAAGAAGTTGTGAGTTCTTTATTTCGAGAAGCTTCCTTTTTGTTTTCTACAATTGTATTGAATAGAATAATTCCTTTTTTGCTTAGAATATTATATAATTGCTTAAAAAAAGAAATATTGAAGAGAAAATCAGGCATTTTTTTATCTTCAAAGATATCAATAATGATTAAATCATATTTGCGAGTAGTGTTTTTTATATATTCTTGCGCATCTTCTATGAATATTTGTAAGTTTTTTATTTTGTCTAATTGAAAAAATAGTCTTCCAAGTTCGATAACTTCTTTGTCAATATCCACACCGTATATTTTTCCATTGAATTTGATTTCATTAATGAGTGTTTGTACTACACTTGCTCCAGCTAATCCTAATACAAGTATTTTCTTTTGTTGCCTAATGGTTTCAAATCCAATCTTTTTTAAACCAAATCGTAAGACTCGTTGTAGGCTTCCAAAAGAATAATCGGTATTGGTAGAGTTTAGGATGGGCTTCCCATTAAGCAAAGTAACAGAAAGTTCTCCAGATATTTGGGAATGACTTCTGTAGATGGTTATGGGGAAAATATAACTGAGTAACCGCTTAAAGAACATAATTATAGAGGTTTATGGAATATCGAGATATTTGTGCATTTGCAAGGATATTTTCCATTGAGGATGGGCTAATACATATTCTACCATTTTAGGAATCATTTTCTCTTTACGGCTCCATTCAGGCTGTAGGTAGCGAATACATTCAGGCTGAGTGAGAGCAGACATTTCTTCTGCAAAAAGGAAATCATTCTGATTATAAATAATCATTTTAAGTTCATTGGCTTTCTGATGAATTAAGGGAAGAGGACGTTTATTTTTTTTGGGAGATAAGCATATCCAGTCCCAGATTCCTGTCAAGGGGTGAGCTCCAGAGGTTTCTATATGGGTACGGGCTCCTTTGCTTTTGAGAAGCTGGGTCAGGGGTAGTAAATTATACATTAAGGGTTCTCCTCCTGTGATAATAATTGTTTTGGAGTATTGGAGAGCTTTCTGTACAATATTCTCTATGGGGGTAAGAGTGTGTAAGGAAGCATCCCAGCTTTCCTTGACATCACACCAATGACAGCCTACGTCACAGCCCCCTAAGCGAATGAAATAAGCCGCAGTACCCTTATAGAATCCTTCTCCTTGAAGGGTATAAAAAGCCTCCATTAGAGGGAGAACTTCTCCCTTTGCTATAAGTTCTTGCATTTAGGTCAGAGAATAGAAATAAATTATAGAAAGAAGAGGTTGTTATAATGACAAGTAATAGTTAATAAGCAGAAGAGAAGCCCATTAACTATTACTTGAGTGCTTTAGAACTATTTGTTTTCTGTTTGGCTTATTCTTCGAGAGTATTCCATAGAAACTGCTGAACGCTCGAATTTTAGCTTTCCTGAAAGGGTTTCAATCACAACAGAAGTGTCAGAGATTTCAGTAATTCTTCCGTGTAAGCCACTTTTCATAATTACTTTATCTCCTTTTTTTAGACCTTCATAGAATTTTTTTTCTTGTCGTTGCCTTCTCATAGAAGGAAAAATCATAAAGGCAAACATAGCAACAAACATAAGGATTAATAACAAAAAGTTATTTCCTCCTTGTGGGGCAGCTTGTAATAGTATATTCATAAAAAGTATTATTTATTCTTTCACAAAAGCTTTAATGGTAAGGGTTTCGGTACCTTTTTCAGTATTAGTAGTTAAGGTCACAGTTTTAGTAATAGCATCCTTTCCTGAACCATTATATTCTACTTTGATTTCTCCTTTTTCACCAGGGGCAATAGCTTCCTTGGGATATTCAGGAACGGTACAGCCACAACTACTGCTAGCATTAGAGATTACCAAGGGAACCTTTCCTGTATTCTTGAAAACAAAAGAAGTTTCCACCTTTACGTTTTGCTTGATTTCTCCAAAATCATGGGTAGTTTCTTCAAATTTGATTTCAGGAAACTGTTTGGACTGTTCAGCTACTTTCTCTGCTTGAGCAAGGTTATCTTGGTTTATTTTCCCAACAGCGTTGGTTCCCCCATTATTACAAGCGGTCATAAGAGCAGCACCTGCTAATAAAAACATTTTCTTCATAAAATTATAATTAATTGATTATAAGAGTCCTCTTCCTATTTTCTTAAGCTTTCCTTCCTCTGTAAAATCTCTAGAGAGGGTATCCAAAATACCGTTAATAAAAACACTACTCTTAGGAGTAGAATATTCCTTGGCAATTTCGACATATTCATTAAGAGTCACTTTCACAGGGATACTTGGAAACTTTAGGAATTCTGTAATCCCCATTTTGATAAGAATGGCATCAATCTCAGCAATTCGATCAGCATCCCACTGGGGTGTTTTTTCTACCAAATATTGATGGAATTGTTCATCATTAAGAACAGATTTTCTCAGGAGTTCTATACCAAACTCTTTGTCAGACTCATCTTTGAATAGAGGAGGTAAGAAGTTGGTTTCTTTCTCCTTTTCTAAGGATTTCAGTAACTTAATAATGATTGTATTGATAACAGGAAAGTCATCACTCCAAGTGATTTCTTTATCAGATAGAAAGTCAAAAAGCTGCTCATCTGTAGCTATTACATCCATATAGAGATTTACCAAGAATAGCTTATCTGTTTTAAAATCCTTTTCAAGGGAGGCTTGCTTGGTGTACAAATCACTCTGCAGAATCCTGTTATAAAGGATATTTACATATTCATCGTGTGCGTGCCAAGAGAATTTTTCTTCCGAAATAGCTTCAGATAATGCCTCGTCAGATATAATCTGCTGTAATACCTCATTTTCAAAGAATAATGGATGAGAATAATTTTCATTACGAATGAACTTATTCTGGGAAAGTGTATGCATTTGCTGAGAACGTTCATAGAGGGCAACCCATAATCCCATAAGGACAATATACAAGCTATACGTATTATTCATACTTGCCTGTAAGAAAGCTTCTTCTCGTTGCAAATTATGATTTTTTTCTTGGTGCAATGCATAGATGGACTGCATTACCTTTACACGAATGTGCCTACGTGTGAGCATAAAGAACTTAGTTAATTGCGATTTTATCGGCAAAAGTACATATTTTATTTTATATAATCTCTGTTTTTTTAATTTTATTTCTGAAAAAATAATATCTGATTGATTTTAAGAAATTTACATTCTGTTACTAATGAAGTGAATATACTTCTTTTTGAGGAAAAAGTTATTAACAATTTTATGTGGAAAAAATAAGTCTTTTGTTTATAGAGACTTAGAATTTTTCTCTTGCAAAACCTTGTTGAATGTCCTAATTTTGCGAACATTTTTTACTATGACACAAAGTGATATTGATAAAATTCTTGAACTTATTCATAACAAAAATAAGCTTCTTGCTGTAAAGGAACTTACAGAAATTGCTAAGATAAGCCTCAAGGATGCCACAAATGTTATTAATGATTTTACTCTTGGGAAGGAAACAGACCTCAAAGCCTCTGTAGAGCGTGTGAAAGGGATATTTTCCCAAGAAAATAATACAATATTTGTGGGGAGAGAGATTTCACAAAGCAAAATAGATGAAATTTTAGCTCTCATACATAAAGGAAGTAAGCTCGCTGCTGTAAAGGTTCTTATGGATGCCTCCGACCTTGGACTGAAAGAAGCAAAAGACATTATAGATGGAATTGCAACGGGAGAACAAAAGGAGCTCAATACAGCTATTAAGCAAGCAAAAAGCCGTTACACCGATAACTATGAAAGTATTAGTGCTACCTGTGATCCTGATGGTTCTAATGTGCGATTTTTTTATCAAAAAGGCACAATCAAGGAGGAAGTTACCCCAGGACATCCTATGTGGCAACGTGTAAAAAATCATTATGGAATTCCGTGGGAAGGTGCTCCAGAGGATATTCTCAAGGCACGAGAGCCTTTCCTTAAGGCAGTTCAGGAAATGGAAGCTCAATCAGCAATTCATTTAGAAAAAAAGAATACCCTTTTTATTAAAGATGATAATATGATTGATGGGTTGAAATGGTATTTTATTATCTTTCTTATACTCTGTGCAATACTATATTTTGTATTCAAATAGTAAAATAAGTCCTTAAACTAACATTAATAATTAACAATTAAATAGAAATGGGAATTTTTGACAAAAGGGAAAATTATAAACCCTTTGAGTATCCCGAAGTAATGAAATTCGTGGATATGATGCATCAGACTTTCTGGGTGCATTCGGAAGTGGAATTTACAGCTGATATTCAAGACTTTAAGTCTAATCTCAGCTATCTGGAAAAAGAAGCTGTAAAGCGAGCTCTTCTAGGAATTGCACAGGTAGAAGTAGCTGTGAAAACTTTCTGGGGAGATCTCTATGATATCTTTCCTAAACCAGAGTTCAACGGTCTGGGCGCTACTTTTGCAGAATGTGAATTTCGCCATTCAGAAGCGTATTCTCGTCTGTTGGAGGTGCTTGGTTATAATAACGAGTTCGAAGCACTTCTCGAAGTGCCTATTTTCAAGGAAAGAAATACGGTTCTGAAGGAATATTTGGCAAAAAATAGAGAAAATGCGATGGAGCGTATTCTTTTCTTTACCTTAATTATAGAGAATGCTTCTTTGTTTAGCCAATTTGCAACTATTCTTTCTTTTACCCGCTTCAAAGGTTATATGAAGAATGTTGCCAATATTATCGCTTGGACTTCTATAGATGAGCAAGTGCATGCCAATGCGGGAATTTATATTCTTAAGACTATTTTCGAGGAAAATCCTGCTTTTCGTGAGAAAGCTAAAGAAGAGGCTACAGAATTTATCAGGGAATATATTTTGCTGGAAGATAAGATGCTGGACTGGATTTTTGAAGAAGGTGAACTAGACTTTTTCTCTAAGAAAGATTTAGCAAATTATATGCGTTATCGCTTGGATGATGCTCTTACTCAGCTAGACTTAGGGAAGCCTTTTGGCATTACAGCAGAAGAAGCCAAGCCTATGTTGTGGTTTGAAGAAGAAGTTTTTGTCAATGAATTAGATGATTTCTTTGCTAAGCGACCTACGGCTTACACCAAGCACGACAAGAGTATCACAGCCAACGATTTATTCTAACCCACTATTGAGCAAAATCTAATTATCAAATGAATCTAACCAAAGAAATCACACAAGAGATACACCTTATTTTACATTAGGTGAATACATTTATATGGCTATGGGGCTGGTAGGAACTCATAGAGTATGTATAGCTGTCGCCTATAAGATAGACTATTGTATTAAGAAAGCTTTAGAGTTTGTAAAGGTAGATTCTCAAGTAAAATTCACACATATTAATAAGGTAAAAGTAGGAGAGACTCAAGCAGAAAAACGATTTGAATGGAATTCCTAAAAAATATTTTATTTTAAGGGAGAAAAATTTGTATATATTCAAGAAAAATATTATTTTTGCGCCCAAATTGAATTAAATTAAAAGCAACCGAATTATGTATGCAATTGTAGAGATGGCAGGGCAACAATTCAAAGTTAGCAAAGACCAAAAAGTATTTGTACATCGCTTAGAAGATGCTGAAGGAAGTGAAGTTATCTTTGATAAGGTACTTCTTTTAGACCAAAATGGAGCAATTACTATTGGCGCCCCCACCATAGATGGAGCTTCTGTGCAAGCTAAAGTATTACGCCACGTAAAAGGAGACAAAGTAATCGTTTTCAAAAAGAAAAGACGTAAAGGTTACAAAGTGAAAAACGGACATCGTCAGTTCTTTACTGAAATTCAGATTGAAGAAATCCTTGCTACAGGTGGTAAAAAAGCCCCTGCTAAAGAAAGCAAACCTAAGAAATCTCAAAAGGACAACCTCACTAAGGTAGAAGGCATCGGTCCTAAAGCTGCTGAAGCACTTGTAAAGGCTGGCGTAGATACTTTTGAGAAATTATCTAAGAAATCCATTGAAGAAATCCGTACTATCCTCGTGGAAGCAAGCAAAACTTTAGCTCACCTTGACCCTCAAACTTGGGCTCAGCAAGCTAAGCTCGCTACCGATGGTAAGTGGGATGAGCTTAAGAAATGGCAAGACGAACTCAATGGAGGAATCGTAAAATAATGTATAACCACTTGGATATCAAGTATTAAAATTAATAAAAATGGCTCATAAAAAAGGTGTCGGTAGTTCAAAGAACGGTAGAGAATCACACTCCAAACGATTAGGAGTAAAGATATATGGAGGACAGTTTGCCATCGCTGGAAACATCATTGTACGCCAAAGAGGAACTGTACACGTAGCAGGAGAGAATGTATATATGGGAAAAGATCATACTTTACACGCTGCCGTGAGTGGAATTGTAAGATTCCAAAAGAAAAAAAATAACAAATCCTATGTCTCTATTGAACCTCTAAAGGCTGAATAGATTAGGAATAAGAAATCATTTTCTTTTTATTTAATAAAAAGCAGTAAGATTTGTACTCTTACTGCTTTTTTTATTTTGAAAAAAAACGTAAATTTGTAGCACTAAATTATATGAAAATGAAAAAAATTACTTTCCTCATTGCATTATGTCTGCCTTTTCTAGGATTTAGCCAGAAGCAGACAATAGCTACAGAAAAAGCAACTTATAACTCTTCCTTGTGGGCAAAGCGTCTGTATGATCTCAGATGGCTGGAAGGAAGTGATAATTACCTCTATTATAAGGATGGTAATTTTGTTATCTTTGATAGCAAAGGAAACGAAACGGGAGGGATTAACATACAGAAACTTTCTGAAACTTACGGGCTCAAAGGGCATCCTTCTATCGTCTATGTAGATGCAAATCAGTTGGTAATAGCTAATGGTAATAAGTATCATATCTATGATTACCTGATAGAAAGACCCCTCTTTACTATTACATTGCCTGAGAATGCTGAGAATGCTGAATATAATCACGGAAAAATGGCTGTAGCCTATACGTTGGATAATAATCTGTTCTTAGCAACTAGTTCTGAATCTCTTATTCCTATTGCTGTTTCTGAGGATAAAAATATTGTCTCAGGAAAATTTATTCATCGAAATGAATTTGGTATTCAGAAAGGAATTTTTTGGTCTCCTGATGGGAACTATATTGCCTTCTATCAGAAAGATGAAAGCCTTGTAACTAACTATCCTTTAGTAAATGTAAATACAACTCCTGCGTCCTTGAAGAGTATCAAATATCCTATGGCAGGCGGAAAGAATGAAATTGCCAAAGTAGGGGTATATGACCTTGCTCAGAGGAAAACATCTTATCTAAATGTAGATAATAAAGACGCTCATTATTTGACTAATTTAGCTTGGACACCTGATGAAAAGCAAATCCTTCTAGCGGAAGTGAATCGTGGGCAAAATCACTATGATCTTAATACCTATAACCGAGAAACAGGAGAAAAAGTTCAGACTCTATGGCAAGAGAGTAATGATCGCTGGGTAGAACCTGAAACAGCAGCTATTTTTATACCTAATAAGAATAATGAGTTTATCTGGTTGAGTGAGAAAGATGGATTTATGAATCTCTATGTATGTAGTACAGAATCTAATAAATCTCGTCAGCTTACTCAGTTCAAATGGGTAGTACAATCTGTTCTGGGCTTTGATGCTAAGGGAGAGAATGTATTCATCAAAGGAACTGGAGAAGACCCAAGAGAAAGACATCTGTATAGTGTAAATATTAAAAAAGGAACCGTTAAAAAAATTACCCAAAAAGAAGGAGCTCACAGCGGTTTGTTGAGTGCTAATGGTCGTTACCTATTGGATATTCATAGTAGTCTCCATACGCCATATAATGTTTCCTTAGTGGATGTTAATAAGAATACCTCTACTACGTTCTATCAGGCAGAGAATCCTTTTGATAAATATGATTTGGGAACAATAGAATTTCTTACACTAAAGGCAGATGATGGCACTCCATTATATGGAAAAATGATAAAACCTCGTGATTTCGATCCTGCTAAGAAATACCCCGTACTTGTATATGTATATGGAGGACCTCACGATCAGTTGGTAGTTAATCAGTGGGCAGGAGCTACCTATCCTTGGATGTTTGCTTTTGCACAGAATGAACAATATATTGTATTTACATTAGATAATCGTGGTTCAGAGAACAGAGGATTTGCTTTTGAGAGTGTGATTCATCGTAATTTAGCAACTTATGCTATGAAAGATCAGCTTACAGGAATAGAATACTTAAAATCACTTCCTTATATAAATACGAACAGATTAGCTATCTATGGATGGAGTTTTGGAGGATTCCTTACTTCTTCTCTAATGTATCGTTCTCCTGGAACCTTCACTACAGCTGTAGCAGGAGGAGCTGTGATAGACTGGAAATATTATGAAGTAATGTATGGAGAGCGCTATATGGATACTCCAGAAGAAAATCCTCAAGGATATGAAGACACACGTGTAAGTAATTATATCAAAAACCTTAAAGGAAATATCCTTTACATTCACGGTTATATAGATGCTACCGTAGTTCTCCAGAATATGTTGGATATCTCTCAAGCTGCTATTACAGAGGGAAAAGTAATTCATACATTCCTCTACCCTAATCAGGAGCACAATGTGCGAGGAAATGAATCTATCCATCTTACCAAAACAATTGTGGATTTTGTTCTTAAGAATAATGTAGAAACTAACAAATAGCAACATCTTTATTTTTATAATTAAGAAGCTTTAGAGAGTTTATCTCTCTAAAGCTCTTCTTTCTTTTACAAAAGGAAAACTTGAAAGTATAAATGTTATAGTAATCATCAATGTTACAGTAAAAGATTTTTTCAAAGCAGAGGCTAATGTAATAAAAAGAATTTGGAGGTATAAAAAAAATCTTGCAGATGAGATTAATTGCCCCATATCTAAAACTTAAAAAGAATAGAATAAAGAATTTATGGAAACATATATAGAAGAGAAAGAAATTCACGGAAAAAATATACAGATACACTCCTCTAATTAAAAGTCTCAAGGATATAAGTAAAGAATTTTTAGTGAAGAATCAGATTAA
>NZ_CAURLX010000028.1:0-31414 GCF_963525585.1 uncultured Capnocytophaga sp.
CAGTAAAAACAGCAGAACTGCTCAAAACGATACCAGGAGCTACTGAAATAAAGCTTTCCTCAGAGGCGGGTAACCCTGAGATCAATGTACAGTTGGATCGTGATAAAATGTCTATGCTGGGGCTTAACATCGCTACCGTAGGAGTAACTATGCGTACGGCTTTCAACGGAAATGACTCTAACAAATTCCGCACGGGAGACTCCGAATATGATATCAATATCCTATTTGAAGAAGGTCATCGCCAGTCTATAGAAAATATAGAGAATATGGTCTTTATCAACAATGCAGGACAGCAGATAAAGCTCTCCCAGTTTGCCAAAATATTCTACGCCTCAGGACCTACCCTATTGGAGCGTTATGATAAGTCACCTTCGGTAACCGTACAGGCTCAATCCGTAGGACGCCCTACAGGTACTATTGTTAAGGAATGGAAAGCAAAACTAGATGAATTACAAAAGCCTGCCAATGTACATTTCACTTTCTTAGGAGACCAAGAGAATCAGAATGAAGGATTTGGTACTTTGTTTGTTTCCCTTATTGCGGCTATTCTTTTGGTATATATGGTGATGGTGGTGCTGTATGATAGTTTCTCACGCCCATTTGTGGTCTTGTTCTCTATTCCACTTTCCTTCATTGGAGCTTTGGTTGCCTTAGCATTGGCTAATATGACCTTGAATATATTTACCATTTTGGGTATTATTATGCTTATCGGGTTGGTAGCCAAGAATGCGATTATGATTGTAGATTTTGCCAACCACCGTAAGGAGGAAGGCGAAGATACCGTAACAGCCTTGATACAAGCCAACCATGCGCGTTTCCGTCCGATCCTCATGACAACCATTGCTATGGTGGCAGGTATGATCCCGCTGGCAATAGCCTCTGGTGCTGGAGCTGAGATTAACAACGCCTTAGCGATTGTAATCATCGGGGGGCTGCTCTCCTCACTGTTCTTGACCCTAATTGTGGTACCATTGGTATACCTTATCTTTGACAATATTGGTAAGCGTTTTGGCAAGGGTACCAAGGTAGACTATGATCGCCTAATGATTGCTGACTACGAACACAGAGAAATCAAAGGCGAACACGAAATATAATCCCAAAGGACTAACTCTCTAAGAACAACTTCTGAATCACGAATAATATTTGTGATTCAGAAGTTGTTTTTTATAAAATCGTTAATTTTATAAATATTTTCTTACCAAAATTATAAACTAACAGATATTCATTGTGTTTATTAATAAAATAGCTACATTTGCCCCATATTAAAAAAAGAGATTAAAATGAAAAAAATGATTTTAACCGCAATGTGTTTTGGAGCCATTGCTACAAGTCAAGCACAAATTAACCTAGGAAAAGTTACTAGTGCTGCCTCAAAAGGTGTTCAGGCACTATCTTTCAGTAATGAAGACGCTCAAAAGCTCTCCAAAGAATCCGTAGATTGGATGGATGCTAACAACCCTGTAGCCGACAAGAATAGTCCCTATACGAAACGCTTAAATCGTTTGTTTGGAAATCACAAAAGTGAAGATGGTCTTAACCTGAACTATAAAGTATATGTAGTCACAGATATCAATGCTTTTGCTTGTGCTGATGGAAGTGTACGTGTTTTTTCTTCATTAATGGACTTAATGACTGATGATGAACTTTTAGCTATAATTGGGCACGAAATCGGACATGTAAAGAATGAAGATACAAAGGATGCTATTAAGGCTGCCTATACACGAGCTGCCCTACAAGAAGCCGGAGCGGCTGCCTCTAACACCGTAAAAGTATTAAGTGAAAGCCAATTAGGAGAAATGGCTAATGCTATGCTTGATGCTAAACATAGTAAAAAACAAGAATCTCAGGCTGATGAATATTCCTATAACTTTATGAAAAAACACGGTTATGATGTCGTAGGAGTATATACAGCTTTTAAGAAATTAGCTCTACTTTCTGGAGGTGATAAACAAAGCCGTTTCCAAAAAATGATGAGCTCACATCCTGATAGTGAAAAACGTGCTGAAGCAGCAAAAAAACGTGCCATAAAGGACGGACTTTGGAAAGATCCAGGAGAAGTAACCCTCCCTACTAGTCCTATTAAGTAGTTTTTATGTAAAAATAGAGGTGTTTCTTGTATTAACACCTCTATTTTTTTATTTTTTAGCTTCTTCTAGAAGATAATTAAGCATTCCCTGCCCCCAATGAGGATACTGAGGAGTCTTTGGTACAAAATTTTTAAATTTTTCAGAGGCTTCTTCCAAAATAGGAAGAGCCTTTTCTTTTCCTCCTCCAAATACTTTAGGAGTATAATAAACCCCAATAGCACGGATTAAATAAGGTCGTGGATTAGCAGGATTCTCCTTAATTGCTTTTTGGCCATATTCCTTACTTATCTTTCCCATCTTAGAACCTCTAAACATAGGACTTACCTTTACTTTTGCACTATACAGATAGGCATATAGAGCATTTGTTTCGGAAGAATCAAAACCCAAACTAATTGCCTTTTTAAGGTATTCCTCTGCTTTATCACAATAAGAATCAATAAGATTTTCTTTTGCCTGATCAGCTATTCTCACATAAGTGTAAGCAGTGTAATATTGAGCTAAAGAATTATTTTTCTCAGCTAGCGCTATTCTCTCAAAGTCATTAGCTAAGGTTTGTAATTCCTTATTGTTATAAGCCTTATCAAGTTCTACTATTTTCTGAGAGAGAAAATCTTGACCTCTTACTATCTGTAACAGCAAGAGACTGATTACTAATAATATTTTTTTCATACTAATTTATTTTAAGATTATTCTGTTATTCTATTCTCTAAATCCAGTAGGAACGTATATTCACGGGCTATTTCTTTCAAAGATTCATAACGTCCTGAAGCTCCACTATGTCCTGAACTCATATCAGTATAAAATAGTAATTTGTTATTATCTGTCTTTAATTCACGCAATTTTGCTACCCACTTAGCTGGTTCCCAATACTGTACTTGAGAATCGTGGTATCCGGTAAGTACCAATATATTAGGATAGTTTTTCGCTTCTACATTATCATATGGTGAGTAGGATTTCATATAATTATAATATTCTTGATCATTAGGATTCCCCCATTCATCATATTCTCCTGTAGTGAGAGGAATTGAATCATCTAACATTGTAGTTACAACATCTACAAAGGGAACACTTGCTATTATCCCGTGGAAAAGCTCTGGAGCTTGATTTATTACTGCCCCCATCAGAAGCCCCCCCGCAGAACCTCCTATAGCATAAAGATGTTCGCTGGAGGTGTACTTTTCCCTAATAAGATGAGTTGCACAGGCTATAAAATCAGAGAAAGTATTCTTCTTCTGAAGTAACTTCCCTTGCTCATACCAAGGTCTTCCCAAGTATTCTCCTCCCCGAATATGAGCTATAGCAAAAATAAACCCTCTATCCAATAGGCTCAACCGTGTAGTAGAAAAAGAAGGATCTATAGTGATACCATAGGAACCATATCCATAAAGCAATAAAGGATTTTTCCCATCTAACTCTATTCCTTTTCGATAGACTAATGAAATAGGTATTTGTGCACCATCTGGAGCTGTTGCCCATAAGCGATGAGACTGATAATTTTCTTTTTTAAAGTCAGAAGAAAGAATTTCTTGCTCCTTTTTCACTTCACTTTCCCCTGTCCGCATATTGTAGTCAATAACAGAATAAGGAGTTGTCATAGAACTATAAGTATAACGAAGAACCTCTGTATCAAAATCCAAATTCAATCCTATTGATGCTGTATAAGTCTCATTATCAAAAGGCAAATACTTGTCCTGAAGTCCATCCCAAGTAATCATTCGTATTCTACTAAGCCCATTATAACGTTCTGAAATAACCAAATAATCCTTAAAAATTTCAATATCTTCCAATAATGTATTTTCTCGATGTGCAATAACGTTCTCCCAATGAGTTTTCTCTGTTCTTTCTACAGGAGTTCTGTCTAATTTAAAGTTTGTTGCTTCATCGGAATTATTAATAATATAAAAATAATCACCATAATGAGCTATATCATATTCCAATCCTCTCTCTCTTGGATGAAAAATTTTAAATTTCTCAAAAGGAGTATTGGCATCAAGTATCTGGTATTCCGAAGAAAGAGTACTCTCTGACTGAATTACTAGATATTTTTGAGATTTGGACTTGAATATACCTATATTAAAAGTATCATCCTTTTCCTCAAAAATAAGAGTATCCCTTTTGGGTTCTTGTCCTATTTGATGACGATATATTCTATAAGAGCGGAGCGTTTGGGAATGTATTTTGGTATAAAAAATAGTTTTATTATCATTTGCCCAGCAGCTACTTCCATCTGTATTTTTTATCTCTGTAGAAAGTATCTCTCCAGTTTCTATATTTTTTATGAAAAGAGAATACATTCGCCTACCACGTGTATCTATCGAAAATGAAACCCATTTATTATCAGGACTTACAGAAAATTCCGCAAACTGATAGAACTTATATCCCTTAGCCATTTCATTAACCTCAAAGAGTATTTCCTCTACGGCTCCTTCTTGGTCTTTTTTACGAAGATATATAGGATATTCCTTTCCTTTCTCAAAGCGAGTATAATACCAATATCCATTATATTTGTAAGGCACTGACTCATCATCTTCCTTGATTCGAGCTTTCATTTCTTGAAAAAGACGTTCTTGAAAAGCTTCTGTATGTTTTGTTTGAGAGAGAAAATAATCATTTTCAGCATTTAGATAGTCCAATACCTCAGGAGCATCTCTCTGATTAAGCCAAAAATAATTATCTACACGCTTATCTGAATGTATTTCTAATATTTTTTCCTTCTTAGGTGCTTTCGGCGGTTTATTTTTTGTCATTTGTATTATTTATTTTAGAGAATATAAAAGAAAAAAGGGTTTTTAAAACCCTCTTTGCTTCTGTATGCTATCATAAGCCTCTTGTATTCGCTTGAATTTCTCTTCAGCTCCTTTCCTGATAGCGACATCATTTGTATCTATACGGTCTGGATGATATTTTTTAACCATTTCACGGTAAGCTTTCTTAATATCCGCATCTGTAGCATCTTTACTTACTCCAAGTATAGTATAGTCATCATCTTTTTCTTGACGGAACATAGCTTTAACACTCTCAAAGTCTGCTTGGTCAATATTAAGATTCTTAGTTATACGTTCTATCAGTGCTAGCTCAGCCTCTTTTATTCGACCGTCCAAACTAGCAATGTCAAACAAAAAGTGCACTATAGATAAGCGAGCTTCATAGTTTGTTCTAGCCCTGATATACAAGCAGATACGTGTAATAGGTACTTCACTATGTTTTATTTGATTAAAAGTACGAAATATATCATTCGCTTTCTCCTTTCCATAGAGAGAAACAAACTTATAACGTACATAATCTAATTCTTTTTGAGTAGGACTTGTTCCATCAGCTTTTATAACAAGGGCACAGAGAGAAAGTAAGTTCAACTCAAAGTCTGTAGGGTTATAGCCTCCTTCAAGAGCATTTTGTCCATTGAAACTAACCTGATTTTTCTTTCTTTTAAGGAGAAAGTATTTTACTAAAACTATTAATAGTATAACAAGAATTCCTATTACTAAATATTTCAACATAACTTCTGATTATTTTTGAGGGCAAAGATAAATATTTTATTTTTTATACACAAATAGATTCCTAAAATTTTACAGAAATTTTTATTTATAATCTATTTTGGTTGGGAAGCAATAATTTCAGAAAATAAACCAAAATCAATATTTGCATAAGAATCCTTACTCATAAACAATAAAATTTCTTTCTTTCTAGGATTTTTCTGATATATATAACTTTGGAAATCATCTTTATCTGTGTATATTTCGGAATGAGGAAATACCTCCTTTATTCTTTCCCGTTGGGAAGATAAAGGTGTGTAAATAACTACCTTATCCGCCTTATTGAACACTTTCGAAGAAGATAAAAGCTCCTCCAAAATCATTTCCTCTTGTATCTCTATACAAGCCGTAAGGGAATAAGTAGGATATTGTTCTTTGACAGTTGTAATTGAGAATTGTACCTCTTTAGGTTTTTGAGCATTGTCCTTGATAAGGATAAAATTATCTGAGAGTTGCTCCTTTTCCAAATAATTCTTAACTCCCTCAAAAGTAGCAATAGCCTCATAAAAATCTTGCTCATCTACTCCCATATTTTGGCATATCCATTTTGCTCCAGAGAGGCTCTCCATAAACCCTCCCATTATCATCAAAGGTATCTCTCCCTCTGAGGTAATAAGATAAGTTGTTTGGTCATTAATCTCATAGGTTTCCTGCATATAAGGAAGCATTCTTAATTGATTTTGAGTATTTTCCACTAAAGAAGAAAGTAATGAATCCTGCTGATTATAGATAAGAATTCCTCCTTTAGTAAGAGTATCTATAAAAGATTGATAAGCTCCTGATTCTGAGGATTCAATCGTATCAATAAGAGCCAAAGTAGGCTGGTAGGCAAGAAAAATAGGCTGTTGGGTAGATGCCATCTGCTGATGATTCCCTTCTATAAGGACAAATTCAGCTCTATCAGTCAGAGAACAATACTTATCCAACACTAATGTTTCTGTAAAATAATCTACTTTTCTATTATGATAAGCCATTGTATGAAGTACCATTGCTGTAATAAGAGGCTTAGTATGACCTGTTATAACTACACGTGTTTTCATTTTACATTCCTTATAGAGAAATTCTCCATAAGAATATATTGGAATATTTAGTTCTCTTGCTTTAAGAACTTCTGGATTATCATTATTTATAGTTTTTCCTACGATAATTGATTGTATATCATTAGTTATTCTATCTGCATTTGTTCCTTGATAACAATCAGATATACCCACTTTAGAAAAATAATCTAGATTCTGTGGATTAGAAGAACTCACACTCACTGAAAAAATATATTTTCCTGATAATTCTCCTATAAATTGCTGTAAAAATAGCTCTCCTTCAAATATAATATGTACTCTCATTTTATAATTATTTTTGAAATAGACAAAGTCATAAAAAACTCCTAAAGTATCATACTTAAGGATATTCGCTTGCGAGGAATATCCACCTCTATCACTTTTACTTGGACTTGCTGATGGAGCTTCACCACTTCATTCACCTCTGATACAAATCCTTCCTTAAGTTGAGATATATGTACTAAACCACTTTCCTTGATTCCTATATCCACAAAACAACCAAAAGCAGTTATATTATTAACAATCCCAGGGAGTATCATTCCTTCATGAATATCATCAAAGGTCTTAATATTAGGGTCAAACTCAAATACTTTTGCACTCTGACGAGGATCTAAGCCTGGTTTTTCTAATTCTTTCAATACATCTTTTAGGTAAAGCTCTCCTGCTTCTGCTGAAATATATTTTTGGATATCAATACTATGGATAGCTCCTTTATTACCTATTAATTTGTCCAGAGGAATTGCCAAATCCTTTGCCATCTGCTTGATAATAGGATAAGCCTCAGGATGCACTGCTGAATTATCTAGTGCATTCTTGGAGTTATGTACTCTTAAGAAAGCAACCGCCTGCTGATATACCTTATCCCCTAATCGAGGTACTTTCTTGAGTTCTTCTCGGGTTGCAAAAGCACCATTAGCAGAACGATAGGTAACAATATTTTCTGCCATTTTCTCACCTATTCCCGAAACATAGCTCAGGAGAGACTTACTGGCAGTATTAAGATTCACTCCCACCTTATTTACACAACGGATTACTGTAGCATCAAGCTCTTCCTTAAGAAGAGACTGGTTCACATCGTGCTGATATTGCCCCACTCCTATAGACTTAGGTTCTATTTTTACCAATTCAGCCAATGGGTCCGCCAAACGCCTACCTATAGAAACCGCTCCTCTTACTGTAACATCATAGGAGGGAAATTCGTCCCGTGCTATCTTAGAGGCTGAATATACAGAGGCTCCTGCCTCACTCACTACAAATACCTCTACAGGCGAACTGAAAGCTATCTGCTTGATAAAATTCTCTGTTTCTCGAGAGGCTGTTCCATTACCTATACTTATTGCCTCTATATTATACTGTTCTACCAAAGAACGTATCTTCTTGGTAGCTATTGCAGTTTCATATTGTGGTGCGTGTGGAAAGATTGTCTCATTATGAAGTAAATCCCCTCTCTCATTCAAGCAAACAACCTTGCAGCCTGTCCGAAACCCAGGATCTATAGCTAAAATACGCTTTTCCCCTAAAGGTGCCGCTAACAAGAGCTGAGAAAGATTCTCTGAAAATACCGAAATAGCTTTGGCATCTGCCTTGCTCTTAGCCTCTTGTAATGCTTCATTTGTAATGGAAGGTTCCAAAAGTCTTTTATAACTGTCCTTAATTGTTTTTTTTAGGAAATCAGCTGTTTCTCCGTTATTTTTAATAATAGTTTGTTCTATGAAAGGAATCGTTTCTTGAGTATCAACTTCTATTTTAAGTTTTATAAAACCTTCTTTTTCAGCTCGTAAAATTGCTAATACCCGATGAGAAGGAGCTTTAGAAAGCGGTTCATTCCAGTCAAAATATTGAGCATATTTCTGTGAATCTTCTTCTTGTGATTTTCCTTTGACTACTTCAGTGGTAATAAGTGCTTTACGCTGAAATACTTTACGTAAGGTACGCCTTATATATGTGTTTTCATTGATCCACTCGGCTATAATATCAGAGGCTCCTTCTAGAGCTTCCTCTAAGCTAGCAACCTTATCCGAAAGATACTTCTGAGCAAGAGTATCCAAGCTGGTTATTCGCTGTCCCATTATCTGCTTTGCCAGTGGTTCCAATCCTTTTTCTTTGGCAATATCAGCTTTCGTTTTACGTCGTTTCTTATAGGGCAGATACAAGTCCTCTAGCTCATTTAATTCAAAAGAAGCTTCTATTTGTTTCTGTAATTCTTGTGAAAGTTTTCCTTGTTCATTAATACTATTAAGAATAGATTCTTTACGCTTACAGATATTTTCGTATTCTGTTTGGAATTTTGCTATTTGTTCTATGGCTACCTCGTCCAAATTCTGTGTAATATCCTTACGATAACGCGCAATAAAGGGAATTGTACAACCTTGTGAGAGTAATTCCAATGTATTTCCAATAGATTTTTCACTCAGTTGTGTTTTATTCTTAATAAATTGAATATTTGTCATCTAAAATTATAAAAATTAAGTATATTTAAAGTAAAAAAAGTATTTTTTACTTTTCTACTTCACTATTTAAAAAATCAACTAATTTTCGGAGGGCGATTGCTCGATGGCTGATTTGATTCTTCTCTTGAGCAGACATCTGAGCGAAAGTTCTTTCCTCTTTCTCCGGAAGGAATACAGGATCATAGCCAAATCCTTCTGTGCCTTGCCTATGGTGGGTTATTTGCCCTCTTATAATTCCTTCAAAACTATAGGATTTTTCTCCCAGACAGAGTGCAAATATAGTCTTGAATTGTGCCTCTCTGTCCTCTTTCCCTTGCATATTTGCTAGTAACAAGTCTATATTAGCCTCATTATCCTTTGCTTCTCCTGCATACCTAGCAGAATATACCCCTGGAGCATTTCCAAGGGCTTTCACTTCTAATCCTGTATCATCTGCAAAGGTATCGTAGCCATATTTTTCCTTAATATACTTAGCTTTCTGTAAGGCATTTCCTTCTATAGTAGAGGCAGTCTCAGGAATTTCTGCAAGACAGCCTATGTCCTCCAGTGTAATTATCTTAATCCCTTCAGGGAGCATACTCTGTACCTCTCTCCATTTGTTTTTATTATGGGTGGCAAATACTAATTTCATCATTCCTAACAGATATTATTGAATTACTAAGGTAGAGATTATTTTCTCTGTTAAAGTGCTTGAGTGTTCTTTATCTTCCTCTGGATATGCAAAAAGAATCATATAAAGATTTTCCTCTTTGATAAAGAAATAACTCTGATAAAGCATTCTTTCCTGTTCTTGTTTGTTTTTTCTTACAAAAGAACCAAATACTTTGTGCCCCACCACTCCTTGAGTAGTTGTATAAGGTTCCTCTTTTATAAGAATATTTTCTCCATTAAAATATTTTTCCAATTCTTTTTCTATCATCTTAATAACCAATTCATTAACGAAGTTTTCTTCTTGCCCTTCTTGGCTAGAATCTATTTGACCACTTAGCACAAGGTCTTTCATATAATCTTTTAAACTATTGGCTATAAGCATTATAGACAAAGGATTATCTGAATGATGATAGATAAACCTATCCAATTGATGAGATACTTTCTCTCGCTTAAGGACTGTAGGTGTTGTAATAGTTACTGGGGGATAGCCGTAGGAGCTAGTTATCCAATCCTCCATATTGATTTCCTCATCTTTTCCTATAGTAAAAGCATACCAAGTTCCCGCTATCAAAGCTATTAATAGTGCTGTTACCAAGGAAATAATCAAAATATTTTTCCTTCTTTTTTTCTGTAATACAATGGACTGTTGTTCGGATATATTAGAAATTGCTTCCGCCTCTCGAATGGAATCAGGGATTCCCTCATTGGTCTTAACCAATATTGTTTCTATAGATTTTCTATCATCTTCAGCTTCAAAGTCCTGTGGTTTTGATTTAGCAAATTTTACCAAATCAGCCTTTTGTAAAACATTCCTCAACTGATTAACCACATCAAGGGAAAGATGTAGCTTACCAGCGTCTAAGAATACTTGTAACTTAGTCAGGAGCTCATCTGTTGTACTTTCTGTAGCTGAAATATGAATTTCTTCTTCCAGATACTTCCGAATAATATCTGTAAGAACAGAATAGTATTCTTTATGATTGGATTCTATGAGGTATCGTGAATTTTGAAGATTTTTTAACTTTAACAATGCTCTATCAAAGGGAGGTAAAAGAGCTATTTCATCTTTTTGTTCTCTAGGTTTCTTTTTGATAAAAAACCAATATACAGCAAAAAATATTGCCACAAAAGCTATAATCCCTAATAACCAATATACTAAATAGCCTTTTTTTTCTACTTTTTTTACTTCAATAGCAGGTTTTATTTCGTACAAGGGCTGCTTAAGGGTATCAATAGCTACATCTTGCACTACAAATCGCAAAGAATCGGTCTGATAAGCCCTTTTATTAACATCAATTCGTAGAGGAGGAAGGGTGTAATGTCCTGAATCAAACTGGGTAAGCCTATATTCTTTGATCAATCGAAATTTTTCTCTTTCTCTAAAAGTATCTATAGGAATTTCATTTACTACCTCAAAAGGCGTAAACTGGTACGTATCAGGAAAAATAACCTGTGCTGTGGAGTCCGTTTCTATTGTAATTTTATAGCGAACTTGCTCTCCTATCTTCATCTCACTACGATCCGCTGAAGCTGAGATATTTACTTGCTGAGCATAAGAGCTAAGAGAAAGGAAGCAAGGAAATAACAAACTAAATTTTATATTCATAATCAGGCTCTGTATTTGAAGTATCCTAATAATTTCTGGGTGTAGCTCTCATCTGTACGGCAATGAAGTACGCCTGCTCCATAACGCCTAAAAGTACTCTCAAAGGTAGAGACCTTCTGTTGATAATCCTCTGCATATTTATTCTGAACCCTACTAGAAGTTGTATCTATGTAAATAACTTCTCCTGTTTCTGCATCTTTAGCTAGGATAACTCCCACATTGGGTAAGCTTGCTTCCCTTGGGTCGTATAGGCGTATCCCTGTAAGGTCGTGCCTTCGGGCGGTTATCTGTAGAGGCTTTTGATATCCTTCTCCTATAAAATCAGAGAGTAGAAAAGCTATCGTTTTCTTTTTTGTTACCTTATTAAGAAACTCTAGCGCATTGGCGATATTAGTCTGCTTATTCTTGGGTTGGAATTCTATAAGCTCTCGTATAATACGTAGGATGTGATACTTACCTTTCTTAGGAGGAATATATAGTTCTATTTGGTCAGAGAAAAGAATTAGCCCTGTTTTATCATTATTCTGTAAGGCAGCAAAAGCCAAAGTAGCAGCTATTTCCGTAACAACTTCATTTTTAAACTGTTGCAAAGAACCAAATAACTCACTCCCACTAACATCCACCAAGAGCATTAGGGTCAGCTCTCGCTCTTCCTCAAATACTTTAACATAAGTTTCATTATAACGAGCCGTTACATTCCAGTCTATATTACGAATATCATCTCCATATTGGTAAGGACGCACTTCGCTAAAGGTCATCCCACGCCCCTTAAAAGCAGAATGATATTCTCCTCCAAAAATATTATCACTTAATTTTTTGGTTTTTATTTCTATTTTTTTCACCTTTTTCAGAATTTCTTTTGTATCCACCTTATAATGATAATTATCCTACAAATATAATGCAAAGCTACAATACTTTTTCTAAAAGTTTTTCTAAAATAGAATCTTTTTTCTCTGTAGATTATAATTTATTATTCAATTAAGAATTTTATTTTATATTTATATTTTTTTATAAAAAGGAAGGGCGAATCTTCATTCGCCCTTACATTTGGTATGATTTATGATTAGTCATTGATAGCCTTAATTCCGGGGAGAATTTTTCCTTCCAGACTTTCCAACATAGCTCCACCTCCAGTGGACACATAGCTCACCTTGTCCTCAAAGCCAAATTGCTTCACAGCAGCCACCGAATCACCACCTCCTACTAAAGAGAAGGCTCCTTTTGCTGTTGCTTCAGCTACAAATTCGCCTACTGCAATGGTTCCCTTGGCAAAGTTAGGCATTTCAAACACACCTACTGGACCATTCCAAAGGATAGTTTTGGATTCGAGGATTACTTTCTTAAAGTTTTCTAAAGATTTTTCTCCAGCATCCAAGCCTTGCCAGCCATTAGGAATTTGGTCGATAGCCACCAGCTGAGTAGGAGCATTGTTATTGAAGTCATTAGCCGCCACTACATCTACAGGGAGATGTACTTGTACATTTTTTTCTTTGGCTTTCTTAAGAATTTCCAAAGCCAAATCTAACTTATCATCTTCGCAGATAGAATTTCCTATCTGCCCGCCTTGTGCTTTGATAAAAGTAAAAGCCATACCACCACCAATGATAAGATGGTCTATTTTGTCCAAAATATTTTCTATGATCGTAATCTTAGACGATACTTTAGAACCTCCTAAGATAGCTGTTACAGGTTTTTCTCCTGTTTTCATCACCTTATCAATACTTTCAATTTCTTTGGCAAGGAGGTAACCAAAATACTTATCCTGAGGGAAGAACTTAGCCAAAATAGTAGTGGAAGCGTGAGCCCTATGAGCTGTACCAAAAGCATCATTCACATAGATATCACCGAGCTTAGCGAGCTTACTTGCGAAAGCCTCATCACCTTTTTCCTCTTCAGGATAGAAGCGTACGTTTTCCAATAAAAGCACCTCGCCAGCAGGTAGGTTTTTAGCGGTATTCTCTGCTACTTCCCCTATACAATCAGGGGCAAAGTGAGTAGGCACGCCAAGTACTTGACCTATTTGCTTTACCAAGTGAGCAAAAGAATACTTATCATCCTTTCCTTTAGGACGCCCAAAGTGAGAAAGGAGAATAGCACTTCCTCCATCCTTTATAATTTTCAAAATAGTAGGCTTAGCTGCCTCAATACGTGTGGTGTCAGTGATTTCAAATTGTTCATTAACAGGTACATTGAAATCCACACGTACCAATACTTTCTTGCCTTTGCAAGAGATATCATTGATGGTCTTCATATATGATATATTTAATCGCAATTTATGTTCTATGTTTGTGCAAATATAGGTTTTTTTCCTCAAATATACAATATATAATATTTATTTTTCATTTTTTATTGTATCTTTGCACCAGATTAAAAATAACAGAAATGAAAAAAATAATGTTTTTTGTATTAGGAATGTGATTCCTTAGCAGTTGTGAAAATAGTAGTAGTAATAACTCTAGCAATAGTGTAGCCGTAGCTCCTGAAAGCAGAGAGAGCTTTACAGAAAATTTCTATTATAAAAATCTTCCTTTTAAAGATTTTCCTGCAAAATATAAAGAAAAAGAATTAGGCTATATAAAAGCAAATGAATTTAATACTTTAAAGGAAGCTATCCTTTCTTTAAGTAGTTCTTATAATTTTCAGCAGGAGGTATTAAAAGGGGATAATGAAAAGCGTATAACTGAAGCAGAGGCTGAAACCAAAAGTAAGTTTTATGTATATAATGATCCTGATATGTCTAGCTACCTTATCTATTATACTCCTATAAATAATTCTAAAGGAGAAATTGGAAAAATAACTATTTATAAGAGAAAAATAGAACTTGATTGGAATAATGATGAGCCTCTCATCCCTTACATTCCTGAATAATTTTAATCTGTACAATTAAAAAAGCACCCTTAATAAGAGGGTGTTTTTTATTATCTATAATAACTGATTTAAATATAAAAATACTGTTTTATATAAATGTGATATTTATTTAAAATAGTATAATTTGGTAGTTAGGATATAATAACTTATTTTTGCTGTCAAAATAAAGCTATGTATGCGGTTCTACTTGATTTAGACACCAATTGCCTCAATGATAATTATGAGGGTACAAGTTACCACAATAATGATTTAGCTCCAGCTGTGAGAATGATATTAAACTAAGGGAATAAAGATGTATTTTTCTTTTGATAACTAATATTAATAAATAATATTGTTTTATATAAATATTATATTTGTTTAAATCAGTATTCTTTTATAAAACAATTTTTATAAGCAAATCAATACTTTATAGTTCTCACGTCTATTCCTCCTCTCGTATCTACTTCACAGTCATAGCTAATCCCTTCAGGTAGGGTTTTATAGTATTGTATCTTTCGGATACGAGTGATATAGGACTGCTCGGCGATGGCACGCTTTTCATCATCTTCTATAAGGGTAATAAGAGTACGCTGAGGATGAGTGAGTAACAAAAGAAAATCTACTTGTCCGTAGTCATCTGCCCAGTGAAGGATGGTAGCATCTTCAGGCAAAGCAAGTGAAAGCTTGTGATACTCTCCTTTGCGCTTTTGGAAATCAGCACGGACAGCTTTCACTATATAAGGCTCCTTATAGAGGTAGTTCAAGAAAAGTTTTTCCTTGAGGTAATTAACTCCCTCCAAGCGCCTTCTTAGAAGGGTGAATTGTTCTCGGAAGTGCTTGCCTATCAGCTTAGCTCGCTCTCGTGGGGTGGTACCAAAGCGTAGGTCATCAGGGGCTATCTGCTCGGTGACTACCACGGTAATACTTCCGTCATAAATAGCAAAATCTCCTTTGGGCTGTACCTCAGAATTACCGTGTATATATACTAAGGTCAGAGGCTTTTGGAAATGTTCTGCCACAAGGAAAGCTCCCTTATGAAAACGATAAATGAAGTTACTCTCAGAACGTTTGCCCTCTGGGAAAATAACCACAGAAAGACCGTTGGCAAAGTTTTTTTTGAATATATCCATTCCCTTTTCTATCCCCTGAGAAATAGGGTAAAAATCCATCGCTTGTACATATCGCCCAAATACCACAGAATGATATACCCAATCATTGACCATATAACTCACCCGTGGCGTAAGCATTCCTATAGCAAGTGTATCGAGCCAAGAGGTGTGGTTAGCTATCAAAACCGAAGGCTGTATAAGGTCTATCCCTTGAGCACATTCTGTCCGCTTGCTTACAAAAGGGTTGGAATAAAGTACAGAAGTACTAAATTGGGCTGCCCATTTACGAATTCTAAGAGCTTTTCCTTTAGGAAATATCTTCAATAAAAGCCAAACAATATTCGAAAATAGAACTGACGAAATTACATAGTAAAGAATAGAAAGCATACTATGAAGGAAAATGCGTAAGGAAATCGGTGATAAGCCTTTTTTGGGTCTTCCAAAAATAAAGAACTTAAACAGGGATGGATAGAATACAAAAGTAATCACCAAAGCCGAAAATATCCCTATAAGCGACACCGAGGCTATAGACTTCAAGGCAGGATGCTTAGCAAAAATCAGAGTACCAATTGCCAAAAAAGTAGTAATAGAAGCCAATAGCACCGACACTTTATACACAGGAAGTTCATCCTTACCTGTAGAATAGTCCTTCTGTAGGGCGCAGGTCATAAAAATACTGAAATCGACAGAATGCCCTAGTACCAAAGTGCAAACAATCATACTAAAGACGTTAAATTCTATCCCAAAGATATTCATTAGTGCCGTGGTAACTACTCCTGTAATCCCAATAGGAATAAGGGTAAGCAAGACCAATTCAATACGCCTGAAGAAAATAAGTAATACAAAAAATATAGCAAAAGAAGCATACGAAGCCAGTGAAAGCACATCATCCTTGAGCTTTCCTAGAAAAGTCTCACTAATATTCTTCCTATCTATTATTAAAGTGGGTGTATCTTTTTCTATTTGTTGGATAAAAGTATCTCGCTGTTCTTGAGTAAGCTTTACCAAATTGGCTATAGTATAGAATCCTTCTTTTTCTGTAATAAAATCTTTTATAGGAATCGCTGAAAGTGCTTCATATTCTGCAAGAGAAGTAATAGGTTGAGGAGATTCTTTCAGATAAGCAAAGAAAGGAGCATACATAGAAGCCTTAAAGCCTACTTCTTGAGTAAAATAAGTTATTTCTTGTTCTATCTGCCCTATATGTTCTTTATTCCAGAAAGTTCGCCAGCGTTCTAAGCGTTTTTGTTGTTCTTTTTGGGGAAGAACAATCGCTCCTAAAGAAGAAAATTGCTTAAGCTTACCATCCTTCTGCATTTGCTCCAGAGAATGGTGCAAATTATAATTCTGTTCAAGAGCTTCCTCTAAGGAATTGCTATAAGCTGTAGCATAGAGAGATTTGTACTTACTATCTGTAAGCATTTCTAGCTTTTGCTGTGCTTGAGCATATCGGTCATTGAGGTAATTCACTGAAGATATATCTCCATTGAATCGTACTTCCTTGAAAGCCAGAAAACTCCCGAGAATAAAGAGCAAACAAGCTCCTACCACCCATTTGTTCTGGTGAAATGGATAAGCTCCTACCCTATCCAGAAAAGTTTTACGGGCTTCTATTGTGCGATTTCCTCTATAGAAATGAGGAATCAAAAGCAATGAAAGCAATGCAGAAACCATAATTCCCACCGAAGCAAATATCCCTAAATCTCGCATAACTTCTGAATGTACAAAGAGAAGACATAGAAAAGAAATAGCTGTAGTTATACTGCTCAAAAGAATGGGTATCGTAACCGAACGATAAAGCTCCACACTATCTTTGGCTACTTTATAATGAGTAAGAATATGTAATGAATAATCTATCGTAACTCCCAGAAGGACAGCTCCCAAACTGATTGAAATAGCGGATATACTTCCTTTGAGCAAGTACAGAAAAGCCAGTGCTGTAAGTACTCCAAAAAGAGAGGGTACAAAAGCAATCAGAGGCACCGAAATACTTCTATAGAAAAAGACTAAAAGCAAGCACAAAGCCGTAAGAGAAATAATCACAGTAGTGAGAATATCGGCTTTAATCTGAGAAGCATTACTAACTGAAATAAAAGGAGCTCCAAAGAATTCACAAGAAGCTTTCCCTTTGTACTGCTGGTTAAGCTGGTCTTGGAGTTGTTCTAGCCCTTGTACAAAAGCTGTATTATGTTCTGTATCACTTCCTTGATATACAGGATTAAGAAAGAAAAGAATATGTTGCTGGTCAGAAGTGGTTAAATAACCTTGTGAAAGGGTAAGGTCTGTACCTATATTGAGTTGTTGGAGCTTCTGTAATCCCTTGAATGTAAGCGAAAAAGGGTCTTTACGAACAAACTGTTGGGTAACCATTCCTGCAGGAGTAAGCATCATACGATAATGCCCTTCTACTAAAGCTTTTAAGCTATCTGGCTGTAAGCGACGTTCAAGAGAAATGTAATCTTGCTCTTCCAAAAATAGTGGGAAATGTTGATTGACAAACTCCCACGTTTGGTCAATCTCTTCTTCGGATACAATCCCTTGAATATCTGTAAAATACTGAGGGAATGATTGATACAGACTATCGCAAAGAACTTCTGTAAGCTGTTGCATATCTGAGAAAGAACCTTCTGATTCCTCAGTTATAATCACCGATATCTTATCCGAGAAATTTAATTGTTTAAGTACCTTAGCTGTAAGAGAAGTTTTTTCATTCTGAGGAAGTACCTTTGTAATATCTTCTTCAAAACGTAGTTGCAAAACCGCCCATAAAGCTACTCCTGCCCAAAGAAAAAGCAACAAAAAGGACAAAAACTTATGACGATGAACAATATCAAATATCTTTACAAGCATTATTTCTGAATATTCATTACTTTACGTATCCCTTCCATCATCTCTCTTCCTCCATTATATAGTACTTCATCAGCACAAGCTTCAGGAAAATCCTCTATCGCTGTTATAGGGATAGTTTTCTTAACTTCAGAGACTGACTTCCCATCTAAGGAAAAAAGATTTCCTACAAAAGAGAGTTGCTCTCCCTCAAGGGTAGCTTTCGCACCGATAGGCGCTGTACAGCCTCCCTCCAATCGCCTTAGGAAGCGACGTTCTATATCCGTTTCTAAGTCTGTAGGTAGATCATTGATAAGAGCCAAAGCTTCTCGAGTATAAGCATCCTCTTGCTTAGCCACCACCATAATAGCTCCTTGTGCTGGAGCTGGAGTCATCCAGTCCAATGCCTTTACTTGAAGCTGATTTTTATTCAATCTTTCCAAGGCAGCAGCTGCAAAAATAGCTCCTTGCCAAGAGCTATCTTCTAGTTTTTGTAAGCGGGTGTTAATATTTCCTCTTAAGTTCTCTATAGTATGGGTAGGATACCTGCGTAACCACTGTGCCTTACGACGTAAGCTTCCTGTAGCGATGATTACCTCTTGCTGAGTAAGGAAATCTAAATTTTCCTTATATACAAGCACATCCTGTACATTAGCACGCTTAAGTACTGCCCCCTTTACAATTCCCTGAGGAAGAAGTGTAGGCACATCCTTCATACTGTGAACCGCTATATCTATCTTGTCTTGTAACATAGCTATGTCAAGGACTTTGGTAAAAACTCCTGTAATCCCCATTGCATACAAAGGAATATCCAGTGTAAGATCTCCTTGTGATTTTACAGGTACCAATTTTGTAATATATCCTAAAGCCTCCAGAAGAGACTGTACTTTCCTAGCCTGCCAAAGAGCAAGCTCACTATCACGGGTTCCTATACGAAGGACTCTATCCATTTTACTAAAATTAATTTTAAAGTAATCTTTAAATTTGTTTTTACAAATGCACAAAGGTATTATTTTTTATTGAGTTATCCAAATAACTTCACCATTTCAAAAAGAATGCGTACTTTTGTCACTTCAATTATCCTATTTTATTCAGACAAAAATAATTTACATATGGATACCTTTGCCTTAGAGATTCTCAAGAAACACTGGGGATATGATAAATTTCGACCTACTCAGGAACCTATCATAACCTCTATCCTTCAGGGAAATGATACCCTAGCAATGCTTCCCACAGGAGGTGGAAAATCAATCTGTTTTCAGGTACCTGCCTTGATGAAAGACGGAGTATGCCTGGTCATCTCTCCTCTTATTTCTCTAATGGAGGATCAAGTAAAAAACCTTACTGATAGAGGTATCTCTGCCTTGGCTTTGGCTGGAAATATCCCTTTTTACGAACTAGAACGGCTAATGAGCAATGTGCAAAGTGAAGCCTATAAGTTCCTGTATATGGCTCCCGAACGCCTGAATAATAATGAAGTCGCTACCCGACTAAAAGCCTCTTCTATTAACTATATTGTGATTGATGAAGCCCACTGTATTTCCCATTGGGGAAAGGATTTTCGTCCTGCCTACCTAGAATGTAAAAAACTCAGAGAATGGTTTCCACATATTCCCATCATTGCCCTTACAGCTACAGCTACCGAAAGAGTCCAAAGGGATATTCTGGAGAATTTACAGATTCCTAAAGCTTCTGTTATCAAAGGAAGTCTCATTCGTTCTAATTTGGCTTATATGACTTATAAAATAGACAACAAATGGAACCGATTAGAGCGTATTCTCTTGAAAAACAAAGGGAGTAGTATTATTTATGTTAGAAACAGACGATTAAGTGAAGAACTGGCTCATCATCTTTGTGAAGAAGGGTTCTCTGCTATGAGCTTTCACGGAGGACTTTCTGTGGAAGAAAAAGGCAAACGATTGGCAATGTGGAGATTAGCTGATATCCAGATAATGGTAGCTACCAATGCCTTCGGGATGGGAATTGACAAAGCAGATGTACGAACTGTCATTCATTGGGACTTACCAAATTCCTTAGAAGACTACTTCCAAGAAGCGGGACGAGCAGGACGCGATGGGCTCAAAGCCTTCGCTATTATTCTATATAATGATAATGATGTAAAAAAACTCTTAGTTGATACCGAACGAAGCCAAGTTTCGGTCTCTTTTCTTAAAGAAATGTTTCCTAAACTCTGTAGTTATTTCCATTTAGCCATAGGAGAAGGTGAAGGCAATTCTTTTATCTTCAACCTTGCTGATTTTGCCCAGAAAACACAGTTAGACGCTCTAAAAATATACCAAGGATTGGAAGTTCTAGACCGTAACGGTATTCTTTCTCTTAGCCAAGCCTTTTTTAGGAAAGCTACCGTACGAATTCTTATTTCTAGTAGAGAAGCTATTGATTATTTACAAAGAAATATCCAAGAAAAAGAACTTCTTTTCTTCCTTATGCGTAAATATTCAGGAATTCACGAACAAAATATCTCTTTTAGAATAGAAAATATAGCTACTAATTTACATATTACAGCTTTAGAAGTACAAAAAAAATTAGAAAAACTACACAATGACGGTGTTATTAGCTATAAAAGCGAAAATACAGATGCTGAAATCACTTTTATTATGCCTAGAGACGATGATAGAACCATTAACTATATCTCTCCTCAAGTAAAATGGTATAATCAGCATAAAGTAGAACAATGCAATGATGTTCTTAAGTATATAGAAGAGGAAAAAGTATGTAATGAACAATTTTTACTCAACTATTTTGGGGAAAAATTAGGAACACCTTGCGGTATCTGCTCTCATTGTATAGAAAGCAAGCAGAAAAACCTCTCAAAGGAGCAGATAAAGGCAATTTCTGAAGAAATTTTAACTCTTATAGCCTATCATCCTATGTCCTCACAGGAAATTTGCTTAGCTTCTTCCTATTATGAATGGGAAATCCTACACGTACTTACCCTTTTGTTAGATCAAGAAAAAATAACCATTCTCGCTACTAATCAGTATGTTACAAAATATTAAAGCTTTTCCTCATTGCTTAAACTGACAATTTCAGAAAAAATGTCAGTTTTTTAAGCTGATATATAGATAATTTTTGTACTTTTGTCAGCTAAAATAATTATGGTATATTTTTTGCATAATTTATTTGTTTTTTAAAATTTAATATTAATCAATCATACATTCTATGAGTATTGTAAGTTCACTAATAAAAATCTTTGTCGGTGACAAGGCTAAAAAAGATATGAAAGAAATCGCGCCTTTGGTAGCAAAAATTAACAACCATCAAGCGCAATATAAATCATTAACTAATGATGAATTACGAGCCAAGACTATAGAGTTCAAGGAGCGTATTCATAAAGCCCGTGAAGTATATCAGGAAAAAATACAAGCCCTGAAAGCACAAGCTGACACCACAGAGAACATCGACCAAAAAGAAGATTTTTATACTGAAATAGATAAATTAACCGATGAGGCTTACAAAGCTGGTGAGAAAACCCTTAACGAAATCCTGCCTGAGGCTTTTGCTGTGATGAAGGAAACAGCTCAACGCTTTGTAGATAATTCCACAATAGAGGTAACGGCAACTCCTTATGATAGAGAACTAGCCTCTCTAAAAGACTATGTAACCATTGAAGGAGAGAAATCTCTGTGGAAAAACTCTTGGGATGCTGCAGGAAAAGCCATTACTTGGGATATGGTTCATTATGATGTACAGCTCATTGGAGGAATAGCTCTTCATCAAGGAAAAATTGCGGAAATGCAGACTGGTGAAGGTAAAACCCTTGTGGCTACCCTACCTCTTTACCTCAATGCACTTACAGGAAATGGTGTACACTTAGTTACCGTCAATGACTACTTGGCACGCCGAGATAGTGCTTGGATGGCACCTCTTTTCCAATTTCACGGACTTAAAGTAGAATGTATTGATAACTACCAGCCTAATTCTCTAGGAAGAAGAATGGCTTATGCTGCTGATATTACCTACGGAACAAATAATGAGTTTGGTTTTGATTATCTACGTGATAATATGGCTCATACACCTGACGAACTAGTACAACGTCCTCATAATTATGCCATTGTGGATGAGGTGGATTCTGTGCTTATTGATGATGCTCGTACCCCATTGATTATATCAGGTCCTATGCCTCGTGGAGAATTTCACGAATTTGACCTCTTCAAGCCTGCCGTAGAAGCCTTAGTAGAGAAGCAACGCAAGCACCTAACCAATGTATTAGCAGAAGCCAAAAAGCTTATATCTGAAGGAAATACCAAGGACGGAGGCGTCCTCTTATTACGAGTGCACCGAGGACTTCCTAAGAACAAAGCTCTTATTAAGTTCCTTAGTGAAGAAGGGATGAAACAGCTTCTACAAAAAACAGAAAACTATTATATGCAGGATAATAATCGTGAGATGCATAAAATAGATGAAGATCTTCTTTTTGTAATTAATGAAAAAAATAATCAAATAGAACTTACTGATAAGGGTATTAACGAAATGTCACAAGGAGAGGACAAAAATTTCTTCGTAATGCCTGATATTGGTGCTGAAATTGCTAATATTGAAAAGCAAAATCTCCCTATAGAAGAAGAAAATGCGCTAAAAGATAAGTTATACCAAGAATTTGGTGAAAAAAGTGAACGTATTCATACCGTCAATCAGCTTCTCAAGGCATATACACTATTTGAGAAGGATATTGAATATGTCGTTATTGATAATAAAGTTCTTATTGTTGATGAACAGACAGGTCGTATTATGGATGGACGTCGTTATTCCGATGGATTACATCAGGCTATTGAAGCCAAAGAAAATGTACAGATAGAAGCGGCCACCCAGACCTATGCAACCATCACTCTTCAGAATTATTTCCGTATGTACCGAAAGCTATCTGGAATGACAGGTACTGCAACCACAGAGGCTGGAGAGTTTTGGGAAATCTACAAACTAGATGTAATGGAGATTCCTACCAACCGCCCCATTGCACGTCGTGACCAAAATGATCAAATCTACAGAACCAAACGTGAAAAATATAATGCAGTTATTGAGGAGGTAGTAAGTCTTTCTCAAGCTGGAAGGCCTGTACTTATTGGTACTACTTCTGTGGAGGTATCAGAACTTCTAAGCCGTATGCTTAAGTTACGTAACATTCCTCATAATGTTCTTAATGCTAAATTACACAAAAAAGAGGCTGAAATTGTAGCTGAAGCAGGTAAGAAGGGTGTGGTAACTATTGCCACCAATATGGCTGGTCGTGGTACTGACATCAAGCTCACTGATGAAGTAAAAGAAGCGGGTGGTTTGGCTATTATTGGTACCGAAAGGCACGATTCCCGTCGTGTAGATAGGCAGCTAAGAGGGCGTTCTGGTCGTCAAGGAGATCCTGGTAGCTCAAAATTCTTCGTATCTTTTGAGGACAACTTAATGCGCCTTTATGGTTTGGAACGTGCCGTGAAGTTCCTTGATCGATTAGGACAAGGGCTCAAAGAAGGTGAAGTATTAGAACACCCTATTATCACTAAGAATGTAGAAAAAGCTCAAAAGAAAGTAGAAGAAAATAACTTTGGTATTCGTAAGCGCCTTCTCGAATATGATGATGTAATGAATGTACAACGTGAGGTTATCTACAAGCGTCGTCGGCACGCACTCTATGGAGAGCGACTACAAGTGGATATTGCTAATATCATTTATGATACTTGTGAAGCTGTACTAGAAAGTAATAAGCCCGGTAATGATTATAAAAATTTTGAATATGAGTATTTCAAATATTTTGGTACAAAACCTGAAGCTTCTGAAGATGAATTCCACAGAAAGTCTATTAAAGATTTACTAAGAACACTCTATCCAAAGCTTCTTTCCTCTTACAAAGAACGTATGGAGCGTAATGCTTCTATCGCTTATCCTGTAATTAAAAATGTATATGAGGATCAAAGTAATCAGTTTGAACGTATTGTAATTCCTTTTACTGATGGACAAAAAGGACTTAACATCACTACTGACCTAAAAGAGGCTTATGAAAGCGAAGGAAAGCAAATTATTACCGACTTTGAGAAAAATATTTCTCTAGCAATTATAGATGATGCTTGGAAAACACATCTCAGACAGATGGATGAACTCAAGCAATCCGTTCAGCTAGCTACTCACGAACAGAAAGACCCTTTACTTATTTACAAGCTTGAGGCTTATCAACTCTTCAAAGGAATGATTGAAAGAGTCAATAAAGAAATTGTTGCTTTTCTATTTCATGCTCAGCTTCCAACCACAGAAAATTCTGTTCAAGAGGCTCACGAAGTAAGAAAGAACCCTGAAAACCTACAAACTTCCAAAGAAGAAGTACTCAATTCCGATGAACTAGCTCAACAAAATAGAGAAGTTGGAGAAAAAGCTTCTGCCTCCACTCAAGTAACAGACCCTATTGTAAGAGATCAGCCTAAAATAGGAAGAAATGATAAAGTAATTATTCAGAATATCCTAAATGGGCAAACCAAAGAAATGAAATACAAACAAGCTATTCCCTTACTAGAAAAAGGAGAATGGGTAATAAAAAAACGATAATATCTATACCTTGATGAATAAGAATCATTATGCCATTATTATGGCAGGGGGCGTTGGCTCTCGCTTTTGGCCTGTAAGTACTTGGGCTTTTCCCAAGCAATTTCACGATATGCTAGGTACAGGGCAGACACTCTTGCAACGTACCTACCAACGCTTGGCGAGCTTTATCCCCAAGGAAAATATTCTTATCTCTACCAATGAAATTTATAAGAACTTAGTAAAGACACAGTTGTCGGGTATCTCTGATGAGAATTTAGTTTTGGAACCTTCTATGCGTAATACAGCTCCGTGCATCCTCTATGCAACTATGAAGATTCAAAAACGCAATCCTAATGCTGTTTTTATTGTAGCTCCTTCCGACCACTGGATAGAACAAGAAGATGAATTTCAGGACAATGTAAAGAACTGTTTTACACTATGTGAACAGCAGGATATACTGATGACTCTGGGAATCAAACCTACTTTCCCAAATACGGGTTATGGTTATATACAATATGACAAAACAGACAGCAAACCCAGTAAAAAGGTACTCCAATTCACCGAAAAACCTGATTATGAGCGTGCTAAACAGTTTCTCTCAGAAGGAAACTACCTATGGAATGCGGGTATCTTTATCTGGCGTACACAAAGTGTATTGAGAGCTTTTGAAAGATTCCAACCCAATTTGTTCTCACTCTTCAAGGAAGGAGAGACAGCCTATAATACACCACAGGAATGGGAGTTTATCAGGGATAATTATGGAAAGGCAGAGAATATATCGGTAGACTATGCCATTATGGAGCCTTCGGATAATATCTATGTATATCCTGTAGGGTTTGATTGGAATGATTTAGGTACTTGGGGTTCTCTACACGAGAAATTGGCTAAGGATTCTAATAACAATGCAGTAGTCAATGCGCTTACACTCTTTAAAAATGCCTCTGACAATATCATTCGTACCGATACCAACAAGGTAGTGATTGTAGATGGTATAGAACATTATATCATTGTAGATACGGCTTCGGTGCTAATGATCTACCCCAAAGAAAAAGAACAGAGCATCAAGGAGCTCTTAGGAGAAGTTAAAGAAAAATTCGGTAACAACCTCTCTTAAAGGCTTAAGAAATCACCTTTTGATATACTTTCAACAGATTTTCACAGACGTTTTCGTCTGTGAATTTTTGTACATAGTTATAGCCTACCTCCCTCATCTGTTGCATACGTTCGGGCGAGGAAAGGAGTTGTGTTATAGCCTGCCGAATCTCCTGCGCGGTATTTTTAGTAGGGTTTATATAGATACTTCCACTACCTCCAGCTTCCTCAAAGCAACTTCCTTTGGAGGTAATCACAGGAGTTTTAGAAAAAAGGGCTTCTATAATAGGAATTCCAAAACCCTCAAAAACAGAGGGATAGCAGAATATAGTCGCCATTTGGTATATCATAGCCAACTCCTGCATGGAAACCCCAGAGAGTACTCTCACTTGAGACTGTATTTTATTTTCCTTGCAATAAGCCTCTATCTTCTCGTAATAGGTGGTCTTCTTCCCTACCATAATCAGCGGCAAGCCAGTCCCCTTGATGGCTTTCACTATCTCTAAAGCATTCTTTCGCTCCTCTATAGCTCCTACATTGAGAACAAATCGATCAGGTAAGGCATATTTTTCTCTTACTTTGGCTTTTTCCTCCTCCGTATAGGTTTGCTTAAAAGCGGCATGACATCCCTGATATACTACCGATATTTTATTAGGATCTATATGAAAATAATCTACTATATCCCGCTTGGTTTGCTCACTGATGGCAATGATGTGCTGTGCCTTTTGGGTAGCATAGCGGAACTTGAGGGTATGTATCTTTCTGTCAAAAGAACTGTACCACTGAGGAAAACGCAAGAAAATAAGGTCGTGTATGGTTACCACCGTAGGAACATACTTGTATATACCCATAGGTATCTCCCCAGAAAGACCATGGTAGATATCTAATTGCTGTTCTTTGGCAAGGGTTGTAATATGGAAGAGCCGCCAAAGACTTTTGAGCTTTCTCCAAAAAAAGCCTTTGGGATTGATCTCGGTAGTCCTTGGGGTAATTTTCACCCCTAAGAATTTCCTTTTTATAGGGTTAAAAAGTACTAATTCCGTATCTGTTCTCTCTTGCAAGATACGAATCAGGTCGCGGCTGTAGTTACCCAAACCGCGAAAATTATGAAAAGCCCGCTTGGCATCGAATCCTATTCTCATTTCTCTGTCTTTAAAACCTCTTTCAAAAACTTAGCTGTATAGCTCTTTTTACTCTTAGCCACTTGCTCGGGTGTCCCCATAGCCACTACCTGACCACCACCCTTGCCTCCTTCAGGACCTATATCTATAAGATAATCCATCATCTTGATTACATCTAAGTTATGCTCAATAATAAGTACCGTATTTCCCTTTTCAGTGAGCTTGTTAAGCACTTCCATTAAGATTTTTATATCCTCAAAGTGTAGTCCCGTAGTAGGTTCGTCCAGAATATAAAAAGTATTACCCGTATCACGCTTGGAGAGTTCGGTAGCCAGCTTGATGCGCTGCGCCTCTCCTCCTGAAAGGGTGGTAGAGGGTTGCCCTAAGGTGATATAACCCAGTCCTACTTCTTGTATCGTCTTGAGCTTCCGGTAGATTTTCGGAATAGGTTCAAAAAAAGCCACTGCCTCATCTATAGTCATAGCCAGTACATCGGCTATGGATTTTCCTTTGTAACGAATCTCAAGGGTTTCTCTATTAAAACGTTTGCCATGGCAAGTCTCACACTCCACCAAGACATCGGGAAGGAAATTCATTTCAATCACTTTCATACCTCCGCCCTCGCAGGTTTCACAACGGCCTCCTTTGACATTGAAGCTAAAGCGCCCTGGTTTGTAGCCCCTGATCATTGCCTCTGGCGTATGGGCAAAAAGGTCACGTATTTCACTGAAGACACCTGTATAAGTAGCCGGATTAGAGCGTGGAATACGCCCAATGGGTGATTGGTCTATATCTATCACTTTGTCGATATATTCCAATCCCAAAATCTGCTTATAAGGCATCGGTTTTTTGACTGCATTATAGAAATGTGCATTGAGAATTGGGTAGAGGGTCTCATTGATTAGGGTGGATTTGCCCGAGCCTGACACTCCTGTAATCCCAATCATCATTCCCAAAGGAAATTTGACGGATACATTCTTGAGGTTATTACCTGTACAGCCTATGAGTTCTATAAAGTGTCCATTACCTTGACGACGTTCCTCAGGCACTTCTATAGCGCGTTCTCCATTGAGGTAGGAGGCTGTCAGGGTATGTGCCCTGAGCATTTCTTTAGGAGTGCCTGCGAAAATTACCTCACCCCCACCTTTCCCTGCCTTAGGTCCTATATCAATCACATAGTCGGCGTGGAGCATCATATCTGCATCGTGCTCTACCACCACCACCGAATTACCTATATCTCGGAGGAATTTAAGGGAATTAATCAGTCGCTCATTATCACGCTGATGCAAGCCTATACTAGGTTCATCTAAAGTGTAGAGTACGTTTGTTAGCTTGGAACCTATTTGGGTAGCCAAGCGAATACGCTGTGCCTCTCCTCCTGAAAGGGTTTTGGAGCTTCTACCCAATGAAAGATAATCCAAACCAACATCTAAGAGAAAACGTAAACGTTCACTAATCTCTTTAAGGATTTCATGAGCTATCTTCTCCTGACGAGCAGAGAGTTTTTCAGGCAAAGTATCAAACCATTGCATCAGTTCGGCTATATCCATGGCGGAAAGCTCGGCTATATTCTTATCAGCTATGCGAAAATACAAAGCCTCTTTTCTTAGGCGAGAACCCTCACATTCAGGACAGTTTTTTTCTTCCATAAAATCCTTTGCCCAACGTTGCATAGAAGCACTACTTTCCATATCTTGGTACTGTTGTTCTATAAAATTGACAATTCCATCAAAATCTATAGAAAAATCACGAGTTACCCCTATCACTTCGGACTTTTCTGAAAATTTCTCCTTTCCCCCGAAAAGAATCATATCTAAAGCTTCCTTGGGGAGTTTCTCCACTGGGTCGGAGAGTTTGTGTCCAAACTTTCTCAGTATGGTCTCTAATTGTTGGAATATCCAAGTTTTTTTTTCGGCTCCTATAGCTGTAATAGCCCCTTGTTTGATAGAGAGCGACATATCAGGAATGAGTTTTTTCAGGGTTACTTCCTGTACTGTTCCCAGTCCATTACAGTGTGGGCACATCCCCTTGGGAGAATTAAAAGAGAAGGTATTGGGCTCTGGCAGTGGGTAAGAAATTCCTGTAGTGGGACACATAAGGTTACGGCTGAAATAGCGAGGTATCTCATTTTTCTCCACAAGTATCATCAGGATTCCATTACCGTGTCGCATAGCTGTTTGTATACTTTCCGAAAGGCGTCGCTGAGTAGTATCATTATCCTTTACCTCCAATCGGTCAATTACCACCTCTATATCATGTGTTTTATAACGATCAAGCTTCATTCCGTACTCTATTTCACGAATCTGACCATCCACACGTACCTTGAGAAATCCTTGCTTGGCAATTTGCTCAAAAAGTTCGCGATAGTGTCCCTTACGCGACTGTACAAGAGGGGCTAATATATGAATTGCTTTGTTCTGATATTCCTCAAGTATCAGTTGTTGTATTTGGTTATCGGTATAGCTAACCATCTTCTCGCCTGTGCGATAACTATAGGCATCAGAGGCACGTGCATAGAGCAAGCGTAGAAAGTCATAAATCTCGGTAATGGTTCCCACTGTAGAACGAGGCGACTTAGAGGTTGTCTTCTGCTCAATAGCAATCACAGGAGAGAGTCCATCTATCTTATCCACATCAGGACGTTCCAGTCCTCCTAAGAACTGACGTGCATATGCTGAGAAAGTCTCTATATAGCGACGTTGTCCCTCTGCATAAATCGTATCAAACACCAAAGAAGACTTCCCACTTCCCGATAGACCTGTTACCACTACCAACTCATATCGAGGAATCTGTACATCTATATCTTTGAGATTATGTACTCTTGCCCCTTGTACTATAATATTTTTATCTTTTTTCATTTAGTTATAAATAGCGGACAAAGTTACTCTTTTTTCGGCAATATTTGCATAATATTTCCTTCAGAGTTTATTACCATTATAGGAAGTTAGCCAAATATTTGGGTCTGTACGAAAATTTTGACTTTTATTAACTTCAATATAATCAACCTCCCCTGTATTTGCATTAACCCAAATACCTGTAGAATTAAAAATCCCTATTTTATGATTATATGTTACTGTTGAAAATATGTAATAATCTTCGTAAACATAGAATAGAGGATATCCTTCTTTTGATTTAAGTTTTATCTTATCTTGATTTTCTGAAGCATAACTCAAATGTATTTGGTAAGCTTCTTCTAATTTTATATTTTTTGTAGATTCCCATTCTTGAAACTCTTGTGAATATTCATTATAAGGTATAGCTTTATTTTTATCTATTTTTATCATAAGGTTTTTGTGGCTTTTGCAACTACACAAAAGCATTACTAACACTAAATATTTAATGTAAATTCTCATCATTATTGATGTTTATAATTTTTTGTATAATAATTTTCTAAAAAAACATATTCTTGTTTTATAAAAGTAGAAGTAGAACTATATTCTCATTTGCAAAAGTAATAAAAAATGGAAAAAAGGCAAGTAGAAAACAAAATTATCTTTGTAGCTTTTAAAACACATTCTAAAATATTTGATTTTTTATCTCTTTTTCTTATCTTTGCAGAAAATAAAATAACATTGAAAGTTTTTACCCTCTGTAAGAAATGTTCTCAAGAATTTTCTTACAATACAGAAGCCAGTACCCGTATAGAATTTGCTATGAAAGAAGGAGAATCTGTAAAAATTCATTGCCCAAAGTGTAATTATGAAAGAGACTATACTCCTAATGATTTTTATGCAAAACCCTCAAAAATAGCCAAAATAACAGCCTTAGTATTGCTTATTATAGGAACTCCTTTAGTAGTCTATTGGGGATTTTTTAGCTTGTCTAATTACATAATGATAGGAGGTTTTCTACTGATACCTTTTGCTGCTTATCAAATTATTGATATACAAGAAAAACAACGAATAAAAGCTTTTAATTCACTTAATAAATAGAAGTATTTTACGAATTTTATAAAAAATATATTCTATAGAGACTCTTTTATTGAAAAATTTTTCTTACTTTTGTACTTATTTTTCATCTAACATAAAATTAGAACATCAATGAATCATCAATTAAAAATATTTAATTCCTTAACAGGAGAAAAAGAAGTTTTTGTACCCTTACACGAAAATAATGTAGGAATGTACGTATGTGGACCTACCGTATATAGCAATGTCCACTTAGGTAATGTACGCACCTTTATGTCGTTTGATTTTGTGTATCGTACACTTAAATTTTTAGGCTACAAAGTGCGTTACGTACGTAATATCACAGATGCGGGTCACCTTACTGATGATGGTGATGTGAACAACGACCGTTTTGTGAAACAATCTCGCCTTGAAAAACTTGAGCCTATGGAAATCGTACAAAAATATACCGTTGATTTTCATAAAGTTTTGGAGATATTCAATCTTCTTCCGCCAACTATAGAACCTACTGCGACAGGGCATATATTGGAACAAATCCAGCTTACAGAAAAACTACTAAAAGACGGCTTTGCTTACGAAAGCAATGGTTCTGTATACTTTG
>NZ_CAURLX010000029.1:0-31356 GCF_963525585.1 uncultured Capnocytophaga sp.
AGAGCGTCAGCCTTCCAAGCTGAATGTCGCGAGTTCGAACCTCGTCTTCCGCTCTTAAAAAAAATCCTTGATACAGTATCAAGGATTTTTCTTACACTAATTTTACACTAATATCTTCATTTACAAACACTAAGAAAGATTTTTCCACACTCCAACCTGATTGTTCAATTACTTGAGTATATTGTCTTAGTTGTTTCTCATATTTGGGATAATCTCTTCCTGTTTTATAATCTATGATTATAGCTTTTTTCGTTTGTGTATGATAGAGAACACGATCAGGACGAAGAATTTCTCCTGCTTCATCAATCCATTCGCGTTCATTATAGATAATATAACTATCTGTATAGTAGTCTTTTACCATTGGATGAGAGGTAATAGCTTCCAGTTGTAAAAGAAAAGGCTTTTTTTGTTCTTCAGTAATCTTCCCTTCAATAAAGAATTGCTCCAAAACCTGAGGAATATTTTCCTTTGTAAGTACTTGTCCCAATATTTCGTGTAATAGATTTCCCTTCTCTATTGCTTTTTCATTCTTTGTATTCCACATAGTTCCAGCCTTGGTTACTATAGTATAAGCGGGAACTTCTTCTGAACGTTGCTTGAATAAAATATAGGTAATAGGATTTGTTTTTTCCTTTTCCATAGAAAGAAGCTCACCAAAGATATAACGCTCTTGCCCTTGCTCCCATATATTTTTATCTTCCAAATATCCTTTTAATAACTCTGAAAGATTGGTTATTTTTCCTTCATCTTTTTTCTTTTCTGTAGGGAGTTCACTAATAATAAAAAGAGCTTCCTTCGGACGAGTCGTAGCCACATACATTGTATTGATAGTGTCTAATAACTCCATTTCTGTTTGCTGAGAAACCACTTGAGTGTGATCTTCCATTTTCTCAAGTCCACTATAATCATCAATTAGCAAATGCTTAAATCCGTGATATTCTTCACTAGGTACCTCTATCCATAATGTATCCTTAGCAGAACGTAATTTATCATTTACGTGTGTATATATTACAATAGGAAATTCCAGTCCTTTGCTTTTATGGATGGTCATAATTGTAATGGCATCTATACCTTCAGAGGCACTGACAGCCAGCTTGTCTTTCCTCTCCTCCCAATAAGTAAGAAAATCGGCTATATTTCCATTCTTTACACTCTTATATTCATAAATTATATTCAGGAACTGAGAAAGATAAGCATCTGACGATTTTGCTAAACCAAATACACGGATTGCATACCCAACTCCTTCATAAAAAGAATATAATTGAAAATGAGATAACGAAAATCCCATAGCAGATAGGAATACTTCCACAGGTTTATGAGCATATTGAATTATAAATTCGTGAATCTCTATAATCTTTTTTACTTTTGCATAAGAAAATAGCAAATCCAATTTTGCTTTTTCATTATCTTGATATAAAGAAATGGCTATCAAATGTATTAAAAACTCTATTTCTGGAATATTTTTAAGTAAAAGAGCTTCCGAAGAGATTACATTATAACCTTTAGCAGCTAAGTTTTCAGCTATTTCTGTACCATCTTTGTTTCTACGTGTAAGGATACATATATCCTTATCAGAATACCCTTTGTCACGGGCTTCCATTATATATTTTTCTATAGTTTCAATGTAGAAATTTGCTGCCGTCTCTAGTGTGTTTTCTTCATCTTCCAGATAAGATTTTTTAGAATCTAGAAACTCAATACTTACAAACCCTCCCTGAATCTCCTTATCTGGAATTGTTTGTATAGCATTATAATATAGGTTTTTATACTTTTCAGTTTTAAAAAGCTGAGGATGAGAAGCAATATAACTAAATAAGTCATTATTAAAAGAAATAACTCCTCTCCTACTACGATAGTTATAATCCAAATTAGCTACTTGTTGCTCTATATGAAAGGGAACTTTGTCCTTATCATATAATTCTATAAATTGCTCCGCTTTTCCTCCTCTCCAACGGTAGATGGACTGCTTAGCATCTCCTACTAAGAGTAATGAACCTTGCTGATTATTAAGATTTTCACTGTGAACTGCATCGGCTATCAAGGGTAACATATTTTCCCATTGTAATGTAGAAGTATCCTGAAATTCATCTATAAAATAGTGTTGATAACGAGTTCCTATTTTTTCATAGATAAAAAGAGTAGGCTCCTCAATTATTGTTTGATGAATAATGCTATTAAACTCTGAAATAGGCAGAATATTTTCTTGTTCTTTTATCAGGACTATTTCTTCTTGTAAGCTCTTTAATACAGCTAAAAAAGTAATATTTTTTATCAGATGCTTATAAAACAGCCCTTTCCAATAATTTTTTTCTATTTTTTTTACAAGTTCGGCTATCCAATATTGGTTCTCATCTAATAATATTGCTTTTTCAGGGAATTTTCTCCCTATTTCTTTGGAATAAAGCGGATTATCAGCTATTTCGACAAACCATTTCCTAGTAAAAATATCTTTATCTATAGAAAAAAATCCATTTTTCATTATATTCTCAAAGAAATTATATAAAGAACCTCTGATAAAATATTCTGAAGAAAGTTGATTCTCTTGAGTAAAAGAAAAGAAGAAATCGGTAGCTTCTTGTAGGGAAATAGAAAAGTTTTTATACTGATTTTTAAGATCATTTTTCAAATTTTCAAAATCAATAAGCTCTTTCCCCTGAAGTTCTCGTATATAAGAATAGTGATTTTCATTGGTAAGGAGCTTAGAAATATCTAAAAGTTCAGCCTCTATATCCCAGCTCTTATCTTCTTCAATTTTATCCTTTGAAAACTCTAATAAAATTTGAGTAAGTAATTCATTTTCATTTGTTTTCTTAAACAAATTCTCTATTGCTTGGCGTAATAAATCATCTGTTTCTAAGAAAACCTCAAAATTAGGATTAAGCTTTAAATCAAAGGCAAAAGAACGAATCAATCGTTGATTGAAACCATCAATCGTAGTGATAGTGAATCCAGCATAGTTATGTAAAATATGTCTTAATACATTCTCAGAACGTTCTTGCATCTGTTCTGAGGTAAGTCCTATTTCAGTAGCAAGTTGCTGAAACATAGGGTCTTTAGAAGGCTTCTTCTCTTCCTCTATTACTTTATCATCAGGAGTAGAAAATAGGAGCAACTTATTAATAACTCTTTCTTTCATCTCATTAACAGCCTTATTGGTGAAAGTAATAGCTAATAAAGACTTATAAGCCTCCACATTCTTAGTTGCTAGAATGAGCTTAAGAAAGGATTTTACTAAAGTAAAAGTTTTCCCACTTCCTGCTGATGCATTATAGATTTGAAAATTAACCTTTTCCATCTGTTTTACTTATTATTGTATAGATTCATCGTCGTATCAGCTCCAGCCAACCCAAAAGAAAGTATCGCTTCACTGATTTTTTCCAATCTTTCAGGGAGCAATGTTACTTCTTCCTCACTCCACTTGCCTAATACATAGTCTATTTGAGTTCCTTTTGCATAATTAGCACTAATGCCGAAGCGTAAGCGGGCATAAGTTGTTGTAGAAAGTTCCTCTTGGATATTCTTAAAGCCATTATGACCTCCATCTGATCCTTTTTTCTTAATACGAATACTTCCAAAAGGAATATTTAGATCATCTGCAATTACTAAAAGGTTTTCTATAGGAATTTTTTCTTTTTCTAACCAATATTTGATTGCCTTTCCACTCAAATTCATAAAAGTAGAAGGCTTTAGGAGAATAAAAGTTCTTCCTTTATGAGAAAAAGTAGCTACATCACCCAAGCGAACTGTCTCAAAAGAGACTTCTCTGAGTTGAGCCAAATGTTCTACTGCTAAAAAACCTATATTATGACGCGTATAACGATATTCCTCTCCTATGTTACCTAAGCCTACGATAAGATATTTTTTCATAAATTATTATTCCTTAGGATATTGTAAGAGGTTCTGTAAGCGATATATTGTTTCTTCTTTTGCTAAAATAGCTATAATAGAAAACACATCAGGACCTTTCATCTCTCCTACCAAAGCCAATCGAATAAGAGGCATTACTTGCCCTAAGCCTAGATTATTCTTTGTAATAAAGTCTTTTATATGTTCTTCGATTATTACAGGGGTAAATTCTGTGAGCCCCTTTATAACTTCTATTAATTGGCTAAGAATAGAAGAAGAATGCTCTTTCCATTGCTTTTTTAGAGCTTTGGCCTCGTACTCTTTAGGAGCCTCAAAAAAGAAATGAGAAAGCTCCCATAAATCAGTAACAAATGTTGCTCGTTCTCGTACTAAAGCTACTATCTGTGTAACTTTATCCTGAGAAATAGTTATAGCCTTTTGTGTAAGTACTGAAGAAAAATCTGCCACAAGAGTAGGCAAAGGTACCTTTTGTAAATATTGATGATTAAACCATTTGATTTTTTCTATATCAAAATGAGCTCCTGCTTTATTTACTTTTTCCAAATCAAAAAGTTCAATGAGTTCTTCTACTGAAAAAATCTCTCTATCCAATCCTGGGTTCCACCCCAGTAAAGCCAAAAAATTCACCAAGGCTTCAGGTAAATAGCCTCCTTCTCGATAGCCCTTTGAAATATTCTTGGTAATTGGATCTTCCCATTCCAATGGAAATACAGGAAATCCCATTTTATCACCATCGCGCTTACTGAGCTTCCCATTTCCCATTCCTGCAGGTTTAAGAATAAGTGGTAAGTGAGCAAACTCAGGAGCTTCCCAACCGAAAGCCCTATACATCAGTACGTGAAGAGCCATAGAAGGAAGCCATTCTTCACCGCGAATTACGTGAGTAATCTCCATTAGGTGATCATCTACTATATTTGCTAAGTGATAGGTAGGCATTCCATCTGATTTGAAAAGCACCTTATCATCTAGGAGCTTAGTATCTACCGTTACCTCTCCTCGAATCAGATCGTGTAAGATCAGTGTTTCTTGTGGCATCTTAAAGCGTACCACATAAGCATCTCCTCTTTGTAATCTTTGTTGAACCTCATCAGAAGACAAAGAGAATGCATTAGTTAAATTTTGGCGATTATGCCAATTATAGATAAATGTCTCACCTCTTTCTTCATAAGCTTTTCGCTGAGCGTCTAATTCTTCTGCACTGTCAAATGCGTAATATGCTTCTCCTCGCTCCAATAATTCTTGAATATATTTGGAATAAATATTCTTACGCTCACTTTGGCGATAAGGTGCGTGATTTCCGCCCTTTCCTACTCCTTCATCATAAGTTATTCCGGTCCAAGAAAGAGCCTCCATAATATAAGCCTCTGCTCCTTCTACATAACGAACCTGATCTGTATCCTCAATGCGCAAGAGAAAATCTCCTCCGTGTTTCTTAGCAAATAAATAATTAAAAAGAGCTGTGCGAAGCCCTCCTATATGCAAAGGACCTGTTGGGCTGGGTGCAAAGCGCACTCGTACTTTCTTATTCATAAAATGATTTGTTTATCAGATTGCAAAAGTAGTAATTTTTAGAGAAATTGACAAGATAATTAGTTATTTTGTAATTTGAAATAATTCCTCTTTTTCAGATTATCATTACCAAATAAAGAGTAAATCTATTATAAAAGCTGATACAAATAATCAATAATAAATCATTATTTATTCGTACTTTTGCCTCATCAAAAAATGAAATTAATGAATTTACTCACACAAAGAATAGAAGCCTTTTCGGATTTAGCTAAAGAATTAGAAAATTATTTTTTGTACAAAGAAAAAGCTCCTTTATACAAAAAAATAGAGCTTATTCTTGAAGAAGCTGAGAGAAAAAATGCTTGGTTTGACCGAGAAAACTGCTTAATGACCTTACATCATTGGGCTAGATTATTAAAAAAAGAAAATCTAAGCCAATGGCTCTCTTCTTACTCTATAGAAAATATTCCTCAAAAGCGAATAGCTTTAATTCTAGCTGGAAATATTCCCTTAGTAGGATTCCACGACTTGCTTTGTACTCTCTTAATTGGACACATAGCTATTGTAAAGCTTTCTTCTAATGACAAGGTATTATTACCTTTTTTAATCAGTGAATTAAAGAATTTAACTCCTATTTTTGAAGATAAAATAATCTTTACGGAGGAAAAACTCACGGATTTTGATGCTGTAATAGCGACTGGAAGCAATAATACAGCTCGATATTTTGAATATTATTTTGGTAAAAAACCACATATTATCCGAAAAAACCGTAATTCTGTAGCAATTCTTACAGGAGAAGAAACAAAAGAAGAATTAGAGCTCTTAGGAAAGGATATTTTTACTTATTTTGGGCTAGGTTGCAGGAATGTATCTAAAATATTTATTCCTGAAAATTATGATTTTACAAATTTCTTTCAGGCTATTTATTCCTTTCATTCTGTGATGAATCATCAGAAATACATTAATAACTATGATTATAACAAGGCTGTGTATCTGATGAATCTAGAACAACTCCTAGAGAATGGATTTCTTCTATTAAAAGAAGATAAGCATTATGCTTCACCTATCGCTACTCTTTTCTATGAAAAATACACAAATATAAGCTCTCTACAGGAGCGCCTTACCGAAGATAAAGAGCTCATACAGTGCATTGTAAGTAATGGTTCTTTTCCTAATTCTATAACTTTTGGACAGGCACAGATTCCTTCTCTAAGGGATTATGCCGATGGAATAGATACTATTGCTTTCTTAAATAATATTAATTAATTTGGCTAACTTATTTTTAAACACTAATTTTGTCTCCTTTTAATAGAAAAAAACTATTGAAAAAAACTTTTTTATATTTATTTTCTTTATAAATACAACAAACAATGAAAAAACATAATTTTAGTGCAGGTCCTTCTATCCTCCCTCAGAGTGTATTTGAAAAAGCCTCACAGGCAGTTCTTGACTTAGATGGAATGGGACTTTCTATATTAGAAATTTCACATCGTAGTAAGGAATTTATCTCTATTATGGAACGTGCGAGAGCCTTAGCTCTAGAACTTGCTGGGCTTACAGATAAAGGATACAAAGCTCTATTCTTACAAGGAGGAGCTAGCCTACAGTTTTATGCTTCTGCTCTTAATCTTCTTAAGCATAAAGGAGCTTATATAGATACTGGAACTTGGGCTCATAAAGCTCTCACAGAAGCTCAGTTTGTAGGAGATATTGAAGTCATTGCCTCTTCTAAGGATAATGGTTACAGAAATATCCCTACCACATACAATATTCCTAAAGATGCTGATTATCTGCATATCACTACAAATAATACCATTTACGGAACAGAATACTTCAAATATCCTGAAACAAATATCCCCCTAATTGCTGATATGAGTTCTGATATTTTCTCTAAAGAAATGCCTTTTGAGAAATTTGCCCTTATCTATGCAGGAGCTCAGAAGAATATTGGATGTGCTGGAACCACATTAGTAATTGTTCGTGAGGATATATTGGGAAAAGTAGAACGAAAAATACCTACACACTTGAACTATCAGATACACATCAAAAATGAAAGTATGGCTAATACTCCTCCTACTTTTGGAGTTTATACTTCTTTGCTAACTATGGAGTGGATCAAAGAACAAGGAGGAATTAAAGCTATTGAGAAAAAAAATATTCAAAAAGCCTCTGCTCTTTATCAGGAAATTGATAGAAACAGTCTCTTCAAAGGATATGCAACTCCCGAAGATAGATCTAGAATGAATGTGGTCTTTAATCTTACTGATGACTCTCTCTCTGAACAATTCAACAACCTATGTAATGAAGCTAATATCAGTGGAATAAAAGGACACAGAAGTATTGGAGGATACAGAGCGTCTATTTATAATGCAATGCCTCTTGAGAGCGTAGAAGTACTTATTGAGGTAATGAAACATTTTGAAAAAACAGCATAGTTATTTATGAAAATATTAGCAAACGATGGTATTAGCCAGAATGCCATAGAGATACTTACCAAAGCAGGATATGATGTTATCACCACAAAAATATCTCAGAATCAGTTAATTGATTTTATTAACAAAGAAGATATAAAGATTTTACTTGTTCGTTCTGCTACTCAAGCTCGAAAAGATCTTATTGATGCTTGCCCTTCCCTAAAACTTATTGGGCGTGGAGGTGTTGGAATGGATAATATTGATGTCAAATATGCTCAAGAAAAAGGAATTAAAGTAATTAATACTCCCAATGCTTCCTCTGATTCAGTTGCAGAGTTGGTATTCGCCCATTTATTTTCTGGCGTAAGATTTCTTTATGATTCTAATAGAAATATGCCTCTGGAGGGAGATACTCTTTTTTCGGAATTAAAGAAAAAATATGCCAAGGGAAAAGAACTCCAAGGAAAGACATTAGGAATTATAGGAATTGGTCGTATAGGTAAGAGTGTCGCTCGTATAGCTTTGGGATTAGGTATGAAAGTTATAACTTATGATCCTCATCACCAAGGAGTAACAATCACTCTTTCTTTCTTTGATGGACGTTTTCTTGACTTTGACATTCCAAATGTAAGCAAAGAAGATTTACTAAAATCGTCTGATTTTATCACTCTACACGTACCTTCTCAGAAAGAACCTATTATTGGGGAAAAAGAGTTTAACCTAATGAAAGACGGAGCTGGTATCATTAACCTAGCTCGAGGAGGAGTTGTTGATGAAAAAGCTCTTCTAAATGCTCTAGATGAAGGAAAAGTGGCTTTTGCTGGATTAGATGTGTATGAAAACGAACCTACTCCATCTATTAAAATCCTGATGCATCCTAACGTATCTCTTTCACCCCATATAGGGGCTGCTACTCTAGAAGCTCAAGACCGTATAGGAGAGGAACTTGCCTCCTTAATTATAGATTATTTCAAGAATTAAAAATTAAGAGCGATGAATTCTTTTGAGAAAGCATCGCTCTTTTAATTTTCTTATCTTGTTTCTTTATACTTCTTCAAATATCTTTCAATAGGACTAACACAAGAGTCTATACCTTCTTCAAAAGTTTTGAATTGCTTTTTCACTACAAAGCTATCTCCAGGTACATTCACTTTTACTTCTACAATTTTATTCTCTTTTGCATTAGTATTATCTAACTTCAAATATACTTCTGCATCAATTACTTTGTCATAAAAAAGATCCAGCTTATCCATTTTTTTTTGGATAAAATCTATCAATTTTTGATCTACAGTAAAATTAACGGCATTAAAATTTACTTTCATAATTAAAAATTTAAAAATTAGTTACTTTATTTCATTCGTGGATGTGCATTTTGGTATTGCTTCTTGAGCTCAGCTATACTACTATGTGTGTATATCTGGGTAGCTGCTAAGCCTGTATGCCCCAATAATTCCTTTACTGCATTAATATCAGCACCATTATCCAGAAGATGAGTAGCAAAAGAATGACGCAACACGTGAGGGCTTTTTTTCTCCTTCGTTGTGACACTGCTAAAGTACGAATTTATTAGATTATATACAAATTTTGGATATACTTTTTTTTCATTATCTGTAAGAAAAAGATAATTTTCACTGGTTTTTAATTCATTACGAACTAATAGATATTCTTTAAGAGTTGTTAATACCGAATCTATTAAAGGAATAATACGCTCTTTATTACGCTTACCAAGAACTTTTATGGTTTTCTGAGAAAAGTCGATATCACTGATTTTGAGCTCAATGAGTTCTGCTCTACGAATTCCTGTTGCATAGAAAAGCTCTATTATCGTTTTATTACGGAGTTGAGAATAGGTTGAATCCTCCATAGGAAGAGACAAAACCTGATCTATCTCTTTTTCAGAAAAAGGAATAGATACTTTTTTCTGTGTTTTTAGAGGAATATGTTGTAGAAAAGGAGAATGGGTTATAACTAAAGAACGAATTAGAAAAGAGTAATAGGCTTTTAGAGAAGCAATTTTTCTGTTAATAGTTCTATTGGAAACCTTATTCTCCACTAGGTGAATTATCCACGAACGTATTAGTGGATAATTCACTTTGGAGAGTTCTACAGAGGAATCTTTATCCTTTAAAAAATTAGTAAATTCCTCTATATCTGCAAGATAAGCTGTCACTGTGTGAGGAGAGTAATTTTTCTCCAAGCGTAAGTAATCTTCAAAAGTAGTCATAATAAAAATAACCTTTACAAGAGAAATCCTCCATTACGAATGGTACTTCCCAAGATTAATAAGGTCATAGCAATTAAGGTTACACATAATATATGTATAGCCATTTCTGGAAGTTTTTGTATCTTACCTTTTGCAAGCTTAGGCAATACCCTTGTTTGAGCACTAATAGCAAAGCATATAGTAGTCAAAAGCCCTATAATTTTCAATGAAACTACAGTTTCTATACCTGTAGAGAAAGAAAACCACGAAGAAAAAGGAGCATTTAAATCATAAGCCATCATAATACCTGTTATTACTAAAAGAAGCAGTGCAGGCATTCCTATAGGTTCATATGTCTTCTCGAAACGAGATATAAAATCGAAGTTCTTATGCCTCAATGCTTTAGGTAAAAATCCTAAAAGTAACACCAGATGACCTCCTACCCACACTGTTGCTGATATTAGGTGTATAATTAACAATAAATGATGCTTATCCATAGGATTTTAATTTATATTTAAGATTCGCAACTACTACAATTGACAAAATTCATAATCATTTCTTTAGCTACAGATTGACTTCTCTGATAATAAAGGCTCTTCACTCCCAGTTTCCAAGCTTCTATAAGCACCTTATTTACATCTCTTACTGGCATTGTAGGAGGTATATTTAGGTTCAAACTTTGAGATTGGTCTATATATTGCTGACGTTGTGCAGCTTGTGTTACAATCTCCATTGGGGAAATTTCCTTAAATGTTTTAAAAACACTCTTCTCGTGAGCAGAAAGTTCTGAAAGATGTTGTACAGAACCATCTGAAAGACGAATGCTACGCCATATATCTTCATTATTTAGCCCTTTTTCATCTAAAAGTTGAGTAAGATACTTATTCTTCCTCATAAAGTTTCCTTTTGAAAGTCCCACTTTATAATAATTACTTGAAAAAGGCTCTATACCAGGAGAAACTTGCCCTAAAATAGCAGAACTAGAAGTGGTAGGAGCGATTGCCATTGTTGTAGAATTTCTACGTCCATATCCCTTGAGTAATTCTGGTTCTCCATAAATATGAGCTAGTTCTTGAGTTGCTTTTTCAGCCTCTTCTTGAATATGCTTGAATGCACGAGCATTGAACTGAGTTGCCTCAAAACTCTCAAAAGGAATCATATTTTTTTGTAAATATGAATGATATCCCAAGACACCTAACCCAACAGCTCTATGACGAATCGCAAAATTTCTTGCTGATTGTAGATAATAATTATCTTTTGTCTTCTCTATAAATTCTGATAATACTGCATCTAAGAAAAAGATAGCCAGCTTCACTGCTTTGGTATCTTTCCATTCATCAAAAAGCTCCAAATTCATTGAAGAAAGACAACAAATAAACGATTCTTCAGCATTTGAAGGAAGCATAATTTCGCTACACAAATTACTTGAATGGATAAACATATTTTTATCCTTATATACTTGTGGTCGCTTACGATTTACATTATCTGTAAAAAATATATAAGGAAGTCCTTTCTGCTGACGTGACTCCAGAACTCTTGCCCAAAGCTTGCGTTTGTCTGGATCTCCATCTATCATTTCTTGCATCCAATAATCTGGAACACATACTCCAAAGAAAAGATTTTGAATATGATAGCCCGTATCTTTTATTTGTAAAAACTCCTCTGCATCTGGATGATCAATATCCAAATAAGCTGCAAAAGCTCCTCTTCTGACTCCTCCTTGAGAGACCACATCCATAGCTGAATCAAAAAGTTTCATAAAGCTAACCGCACCACTAGACTTTCCGTTATCTGTTACAGCTGATCCTCTATGCCTAAGTTCACCAAAATAGCCTGAGGTTCCCCCTCCTATCTTTGTTTGCATAATTACCTCTCCCAACTTATGAGTTATCCCCTCTATACTATCTGGAATATGTACATTAAAACAAGAAATAGGAAGCCCTCTTTCAGTTCCCATATTTGCCCAAATAGGTGATGAGAAACTAATCCATCCTTTGGTAATCATTTCTTTAAAAGCAGGCTGTAATTCAGGCTTATATAGTCGTTTTGCAGCAGCATTTGTAATACGATCAATTGCTCCTTCTACACTTTCTCCTTTTAATAAATATCCTCTATTGAGTATTTGTTCTGATTCCTCATTAAGCCACCAAATCTGATTTTCTTGATTCATTTTCTATCTTTGCTTTAGTTAATTTTATTATATATTACACTCATTATCAATTATATGTATTCCCAAAAAACATTTTTTATTGAAAGATAAATAGTTCGTATTGGGTGCGCAAAGATATAAAATAAACTTTAAAGTATCCCCACTAAGAGAAAAGATTTAACAGTGTATTTTCCATAAATAAGAAGTAATCAGATAAATATAATTCTTAATATTAACAAAGTTCTCTAAGGAAAATATTTTTTCGCCTCATCCCATAAAATATTCATTTGATCCGAAGAGAGTTCTACAATCGTTTTGTCCATTTCTTTCGCCTTATTCTCTATATAACTAAATCTATTAATGAATTTTTCATTGGCAATTGAAAGAGCATTATCAGGATTTATCTTTAGAAAACGAGCATAATTAATTAGGCTAAAAAATACATCTCCCATCTCTTTTTCAGCTTTTAGGCCATTATTATTTTCGAGCTCTTGTTCAAGTTCATCAAATTCTTCCTGAATCTTATCTCGTACATCTCTGACTTCCTTCCAATCAAAACCTATTCCTGCTACTTTTTCTTGGATTCTATAGGCTTTTACCAAAGAGGGTAAGCTTTGAGGAACCCCAGCAAGTACCCCTTTACTTCCTGTATTGAGCTTAATCTTCTCCCAATTATATTTGACTTCTTCTTCATCTCTCACACTAACATTTCCATAGATATGAGGATGTCTTTCTATAAGTTTATCACAGATTGTATTAATTACCTCTTCTATATCAAAAAAATTAGATTCACTAGCAATCTTAGCATAGAAAATAATATGTAATAATACATCGCCCAATTCTTTCTTAACTTCGTTATAATCATTCTTAAGAATGGCATCAGTCAGTTCATAAATTTCTTCTATTGTCAGTGGGCGAAGTGTCTGCATTGTCTGCTTTTTATCCCAAGGACATTTCTCACGAAGTTCGTCCATTATATCCAATAGCCGAGCAAAAGCTTGCATTTGTTTTTCTCTTTTTTCCAAAATATTCTTTATTTATTTAAACCAATAAAAGGTTATTCTTGAAGAATAACCTTTTGAACTTAACAATATTTATTAATCAAAGTAATCTATTATGGATAATAAGTAATCTCTCTTTCTAAGAATCCTTTTGGAAACTGATTTATATACTCTATGCGTTCCACCCAGTTTCCTTTATCATCAAATTTATATTCATAATTTCTTTCCTCTAGAAAAGTTCCATTACCATCATAATATTTTATTTCCTTTTCATTTCCTTTATCATCATAAGTAATGACAGTTCTTCTAGTAGGAGCATTATTACTACCAAAAATTTCCATTTCTGAGATTCGTCCTAACTTATCATATTTATAAGTAGTACAGTTATCTACCTGATTTTCAGAATTAGTATATTGGCACATCTTTGATAATTTACCTAACTTATCATATTCATAAGTATATTTTGAACCAAAGGATTTATCCTTTTTAATCCAAATTTCCTCAATCATACGACCTTTGATATCATTTTTATACAGATAAGAATCATTTAATTCTCCTGTAGGGCTATAACTATTATAAGCTGTTTTAAAACCTTTATTATCATATACATAAAGGAACTTCATCTGTAACTTACCATAAGAGTTATAAAGATCTCGTGAGGTACGTTTTCCTTTATCATCATATTTGTAAATAACCTTTTGATTGAGTTGTCCCAATTTATTATAGGTATTATTTTCCTTTTTGAATCCTTGCTCATCAAATACAATAACTGCATCTCCTCTCCAAAAATCCTGTTTCTCTCCTTTAGTTACCTTTCCAAAATAATCTACTAATTTGTAGGGAGTAATTTTAAAAGTTTTTACTTTTCCTAGAAGTTGCATATCAGTAAGATGACTCTTATTTTCTCTTTGAGAGCCTACTTGAGCAAAAGTACTTTGTAATCCTACGATAATGAATAATAGAGGTATTTTTATTTTCATTGTCTTTCTAATATGTTTTTATTTTGGTGCAAAAATACATAAAAATTTTAATTCTCTAATAACTTATTTAATAATAGTTATACATATTTTTAATATTCATCTCATTAAGATTTATTTAAATATAAAATAGTTATAATTCATTCAGAGAAATAACCAATTTTATAAATATATAATATCTAAAAACCTTAATTTTCAATATAAATTATATATAAATGAGGAGTATTATCTATTTATAAAATAATAAAACTTATCTACATAACCTCAAAAAATAAATATTAAACCTTTTTTTATGTTTTTTGACATTATATTAATTATTTTATTTCTGTGAATTATTTTGTTGCTCAGTAGAAGGGACTTGAACAGGTTGGGTAGTAGTTTTAGGTGCTTTATAGCCATCTAAAGCACTTGTCCCTTGTCCCTGATGATTTCCACTAAGGATCAAATTAGCAATAAGAGAAAGTGCAATAAGACCTGTTCCTAATGTCCAAGTACTATTGTTTAGGAAATCACCTGTTTTTTTAACTCCCCCAACTACTTGTGCATTTCCCCCAAAAGAAGATGAAAGACCTCCACTTTTTGGCTGTTGTACCATAATGACAAGTACTAATAAAAAGCACATAAATAGGATAACCCACAAAACGATGTTGAATGTTAGCATAATTTTATAATTTATTTTGTTGTAATTTTCTAATCATTGCTATTTGTTCTGCAAAAAAAACACTCTTTGCTGGATTTTTTAGCATTAATATCTGATAGGCTTGAATAGCCTCTGTATATTTTTCTTGTTCTAGATAAACTCTAGCCAAGGTTTCTGTCATAAACTGTCGTCCAATATCTTTTTTCTCTGCTATATTTATTGGATCTGATTCATAATCTTTTTTAACCTCAATCTTAGGATTGCTTTCTAAGAATTTATCAATTAAATCAAACTTCTTGGCTCTTACATCTCCTTCTTCAAATATATTTTTTTCTACAAAAGGTAAATCATTAGTTGTAATATTGGCTGTTCTCCTATCAATAGGCTTAAATCTAGTAATTTCTAACCATTTTGCAAAAGAAAGCTGATCTGATTTCTCAAAATCAATAGGTTTTCCTTTATGTAGTGTTTGCTCTTCTTTGAGTTGCTCTACAGATAACTTTTTTTGTCCTGCTGTTTCTACAGGATAAAATTCCTTTTTTTCAAAAACATCTTCACCCACATAAGTAGTAAATTCAGAAGGGATTACTTCATCTGCATATGCTTTAGGCAAATCTTCATTTTTTAAAAAATCCTTCTTCTCCTTAAAAGATTGCGAGGTAATAAAATCAAATAATAAGGTTCTATTACCTATGTGAGCTGCTGTTACTTTTAGCTCTTTATTATATCTATAACTCTCTTGCGCATACAATATTTTCAAATACACAGCTCTAACTGCTTGAAAATAAGGATATTCATTTATAATATTCTCCAACTCATACACTTGTGAGAGCGTAATCTGATTGGGATACTTCAGAATAAGTGATAATTCTATAGGCTTCATCTCTTACCAATTTGCTAAAGAAGCATTAAATATATCTTGTCCTATTCTTTCAAATATAGCCTCAAAAGCTGTTGCTTTCACCGCACTTAATTGCATATTTGCAGGAAAATCATAATAATGAGAGAATGATTTCTCAAAATCCTTATCAGATTCCTTTATATTTGTAAAACGTACATTAATTGTTACAGTTAGTCTATTTTGAGCTGCTCTTTGCTCCGCATTTGCTGCCATAGGAGCTATTGTAAAATTAACTATTTCTCCTTCATATACCAAATCTCCATTGGTTGTAGTAAGAGATAGATTTGTTTGGTTATTAATCAAGTCCTGCAGATAGAAAGTGAAGTCTCTATCCATCCCTGGCTCAATCAATGGGGCTCTATTCTGGAAAAAATTAACTTGAAAAGTCTTGGCATTACCTGTACTTCCTCCTGTAAAATTATAAATTCCACAAGAAGAAAAACAACAGAAAATACAAAAAAATAAAACAATTCTTTTCAAAAGAAAATTTTCCGCAAAAGTACAACTAAATTTCAAATAAAAAAAATTTTTTATATCTTTGCATCGAAAAAATATCTTAATTATGACAACTTATGACAAAAACGACCAAAACACCGAGTTTTCTTTAGAACTTTCTCCTGAGCTTAAACGTTTGCAACATTCCTCCAATCCTTTGAAAATATTCAAAGAAATGAGTTTATTAGGGGTTATATCTGGTATAAAATCTATAAAAAATATTCTTTTTTTCGTAATATTGAATTTAATTTTATTTTTTGTAGGAGTTTACCTGTTTTTCAGAACTACTTTTGCACCTATAAAAACACTTTTTCTGCTTCTTATTGTAGGAATTGGTGTTTTATTTGTATTTATTGCTATTAAGAAAGTATTTGATTTGCTCAAAATAGAATGCGCTTCTTATCTTTTCAATCAATTTCAACCCCAAATTCACAAGATCTTTGAAAGTATTTTTGAAAAAACAGAAAACACAACTGGAAAAATTGTCAGTAAAAAACAAATAAATACTATTTTTCTTCGTTTTCTTCCGAAAATCCCCAAAGCTTTCCAAAAACCTCTCCTCTTTCTATTATCCTTCACTCCTATGGTTGGTTTTGTGGCAGATATACTCGCTACTCCTACTCTAAATTCTCATCAAAAGCAAAGTGATGTTCTATATGAAAAAGTACAACGCTATATGCAGGAGAGTGTAGAGGAAGAACGCCGTGGATATTGGATACCTTGGACAATGCTCATCAATGCTCTTTTACAGGGATTTTTATTATATATGTTATTGTAAATCAAACTAAAAAATGACACAAAAAAAAATTCCCTCCCTACTGGGAGGAGCTATGATTATTGCCGGAACGGCCATTGGGGCTGGAATGCTTGCCAATCCTACCTCTACTGCAGGGATATGGTTTGTAGGTTCGATAATTATTCTTTTTTACACTTGGTTCTGTATGACTACTTCCGGACTTATGCTCTTGGAAGCCAATCTTCACTATCCTACTGGAGCAAGTTTTGATACAATCGTAACAGACTTACTTGGAAAACGATGGAATATTCTCAACGGACTTTCTGTAGCTTTTGTGCTCTATATCCTGACATATGCTTATATTACCTCAGGAGGAAGTATTACTGAAAATGCCATTAATAGCCTACAAGGAGAAATACAAATCTCTAGAAGCACTGGGTCTTTACTTTTTTGCTTAGTATTAGGCCTTTTTGTATGGCTTTCTACCAAGGCTGTGGACAGGATAAGCACAATTCTTATCGGAGGAATGGTGATTGCCTTCTTTTTATCGACAACTGGATTACTTTCTTCAGTGAATATCAATACATTATTGGACAATCAAAACGAAAATACGCCTGCTCACCTACCTTATTTGCTTACAGCACTTCCTGTATGCTTGGTCTCCTTTGGTTTTCACGGAAATGTCCCCAGTTTGGTCAAATACTATAACCGAGAGGGTCGTCGTGTAATGCAATCTATATTTATCGGAACGCTTTTAGCACTTTTTATCTATATATTATGGCAAATGGCTGTACAAGGAAATCTTCCAAGAGACAAATTCGCTCCTGTAATTGCCAAGGGCGGAGATGTAGCTGCTCTTTTGGAAGCATTAAGTGCTTATATCCCTGTCAAATATATAGGTATCGCTTTGAACTTCTTCGCTTATATGGCTATAGCTAGTTCTTTTTTAGGTGTAACCTTAGGACTCTTTGATTATATAGCAGATTTGCTCAAGCAACCCGATACCCCTTGGGGAAGGGCTAAGACAGCCTTACTGACCTTTCTCCCTCCTCTACTACTGAGTTTACAGTTTCCTTATGGCTTTGTCATCGCCATTGGTTATGCAGGATTGGCAGCTACTCTTTGGGCAGCGATAGTTCCCGCTCTATTGGTGAAGGCCAGCCGTAAAAAGTTTCCTGAGTCTTCTTATAAAGTGTATGGAGGAAAAGGAATGATTTACTTTATTATTTTCTTTGGACTTATCAATATAATAGCTCAAATAGGAATACAAATGGGGATTATCCCGACCTTTAAATAGGTAATGGATAACAAGTAACAGATAATGTATAATTAGGCAACAAAAAATGACCTCAAAAAAACTTCCCTCTCTCTTAGGCGGGTCAATGATCATCGCAGGAACCGCTATCGGCGCAGGAATGCTCGCCAACCCTACATCTATGTCAGGGATATGGTTTGTAGGTTCTCTCGTGATGTTCCTCTTTACATGGTTCTACACCGTAGTGGCAGGACTGATGCTTATGGAAGCCAATCTGCATTTTCCTAAAGGGGCTAATCTTAACACAATGGTTACCCAACTCTTAGGAAAAGGCTGGAATATAGCCAAGGGACTTGCTGTGGCTTTCACCCTTTATATACTCACGTATGCGTATATTACCTCTGGAGGCGGAATCACTGAAAATCTCTTACATCGGATTGTACCAGAACTGGGAATTTCCCACAGGGAAAGTTCTCTACTATTTTGCTTTGCGTTAGCTTTATTTGTCAGTATATCTACCAAAGCCGTAAGCCGATTGAGCACGATTCTTATCGCAGGTATGATTATTGCCTTCTTCCTTTCAACAACAAGCTTACTAAGTTCGGTGAGATCCTCTGTACTGCTCGATACTACCGTGCAAAAGGAGTCTTCCTATATTCTTTATCTGCTTTCTGCCTTGCCAATGTGTTTGGTATCTTTTGGATATCATGTATGCTTACCCAGCTTGGTGAGTTACTATAACAAGAAAAGCCGATTAGTTATACAATCGATCCTCATAGGTACTGGAATTGCCTTTCTCATATACATATTATGGCAAATGGCTGTACAGGGAAACCTTCCTCGAGAACAATTTGCACCTGTCATTGCCAAGGGAGGGGATGTAGCTGCCCTTCTGGCTGCTTTAAGTACCTATATCCCAACACAAACCATTGGTGTAGTGCTTGACTTTTTTGCCTATATGGCTATCGCCAGTTCTTTCTTGGGAGTAACCTTGGGGCTCTTTGATTACATTACAGATTTGCTTCAGTGGGGCAACTCCTTATGGGGCAGAATAAAAACTGCCCTGGTTACCTTTCTCCCTCCCCTGATGATGAGTCTTTTTTATCCTTATGGATTTGTTACCGCCATCGCTTATGCTGGAGTTGCTGTGAGCTTCTCCTCAATAATGATTTCAGCACTGATGGTGCGCTCCAGCAGAAAGAAATTCCCTGAGGCAACCACCTATCGTACTTTCGGAGGAACACCACTTATTTATTTTATAATAATTATCGGTATCCTAAATATAGCAATACAAATAGGCATACAGACAGGAATTATACCCATTTTCACAGGGAATAAGTAACAGATAGCGAGCAATAGAACCATAAATAAACAAAAAATGAAACAAAAAAAACTCCCTTCACTCTTAGGCGGGTCAATGATCATCGCTGGAACTGCTATTGGTGCAGGTATGCTCGCCAATCCGACAGCTATGTCGGGTATATGGTTTCTCGGTTCGGTGATTTTATTCCTTATCATTTGGGGCATCACCACCCTATCGGCATTAATGCTTTTAGAAGCCAATCTTCACTTTGAGAAAGGTGCTAATTTTGACACGATCACAACCCAACTATTAGGAAAAGGATGGAATATATTCAACGGAATTTCGGTGGCCTTCACCCTTTATATCCTTACGTATGCTTATATTACCTCAGGAGGGAGCATCACCAAGAGTTTGCTCAATCGGTTTGTTCCAGAACTCCCTATCAATCATACTTTTTCCGCTCTTCTTTTCTGCTTTGTATTAGCCCTTTTTGTAAGTATTTCTACTAAGGCAGTGGACAGGATGAGCACAATTCTTATTTCTGGTATGGTGATTGCCTTTTTCTTATCGACAACAGGATTGCTAAGTTCTGCCAAGAGCGAGATATTACTCAATACGGTAGCACATACGGAGACTTCCTACCTTCCTTATCTACTTTCAGCCATTCCTACCTGCTTAGTATCCTTTGGATATCATATTTGTGTACCTACTTTGGTCAATTATTATGATAAGAAAAGTAAAAAAGTAATCTATTCGATACTTATCGGGTCTCTTTTAGCACTTATTATCTATATATCTTGGCAGATGGCGGTACAAGGAAACCTTCCCAGAGGAGAATTTGCTCCCATCATAGCCAAAGGTGGCGATGTAGCCACTTTACTAAGCGCTTTAAACCGATATATCCCTGTTTTATCCATAGGCGTAGTCCTTGGCTTCTTTGCTTATATGGCCATAGCCAGTTCTTTCTTAGGAGTAACCTTAGGGCTTTTTGATTATATATCCGATTTGTTCAAATGGGGAAACCACTTAGGAGGAAGAATAAAAACTACCTTAGTTACTTTCTTGCCTCCTTTATTATTGAGTCTTTTTTACCCTTATGGATTTGTTACCGCAATTGCTTACGCTGGGCTCGCCGTAAGTTTTTGGATGATTATCATACCCGCACTTTTAGCATGTGCCAGCAGAAAGAAATTCCCCAATAGTAATTATAAAGTATTTGGCGGGAAGTGGATGATTTATGTAGTAATACTTTTTGGTTTGCTTAATATATTTTGCTATATAGCTTCTCAGCTAAATTGGATTCCTACTTTCAAAGGAGAATAATGTAAATTATAAATCAAATCACACAACTAATAAAATCATTTTCCAATAGCAAGAAATAGGTTACAAAATATTTTTCAATACATTTTATTATCAGACGTATTGAAGTTTTCGAATATAACAAATCTTACTATCAGAAACTATTAAAATATTTTTTATCACGTCATCATAACTTTATGACAATGATTTCAAATAAAAATAAATACGATAACATATAAAAATTTATAAATATGAATAACATAATTTCAAAACTTACAAAATATTTTCTTTATAGTATTTTAGTTGTCCTTATTGGTAAATTCATTTTCTATATACCTATATTTTATACTATAAATATGGATAATTTTAAAGAGATGATACGATTAGAGAGAGTAGATATTATCTCTTTTGTTGTATTCTTTGCTTTGATTTTACTATGTGAAAAGAAAAAAAGAGATACCTATAAGTTCTATACGGTATTTTATATTTGTTTTCATCTTTTATCCGCTATATCATTTGTAATATACCAATGTATAGAATTTTACATAGGAAGAGATGAACATTTTGAATACCATTTTTGGGATGAATTATTCTCATACAGAGAGGAAATGATAAAATTATTTCTCAGCAGATTTTTGGATACTGATATCATTTCTGTTTATATAGTCTCCTCCTTTTTTATTCTAAAAAAATATACAAATCATAAAATATAATTCTAAACACTAACTTTTTATTAAAAAATATCATTATGGAATCAACCGTATTATATCTAAAAAAATACGCAATCTACAGCTTATTATTTTTGCTGTTTTTTGAATGTATGATGTTTCTTCCTTGTTTAGGATATCAAAACAAACAAGAGGTACTCATACTATTCTTAATTTATCAATTCAATTATCTTTCTTTAGTATTCATATTTTTCATATTACTCATACTTTTCAGGAAAATAAAGAAGGATACTTATTCATTTTTTATTCTTTTTTACAGTTGTTTTATTTTTATAGCGACCATCGTTGATATTATTTATCATTTTGGAAAACAAATTCTCAATGATGAAACTATATCTATTTACTCAAATGAAGAGGTTTCAAAAATAACATTTATTATGGAATTGCTTTATTTTAGATTTTCTACCACTAGTTATTTTTGTATTATTATTGTCTCTTCCTATATAGTACTAAAAAAATATATAAACGATAAGTAAAAATAATGGATATGAAAAAAGAAATTTCTTTCCTCAAAAAATTAAAGCTTGCCCTTGCTTTAAGTACTCTTTTCTTTATTATTTCAATGATACCCTTTGCTCTTGCTAACAAAGAAGAGGTGACGGACTCTTATAAGATGGGATTTATTCTTGATCTTGTTATTCCCTTTTTATTGAGTTTTACTTTTTTCCTAACGCTTCTTCCTGCAGAGAAATATATCGAAAAAGAAATAAGATTCTATCTCAAATTTTTTGTAAACTGGTTTGCTTCAAGCTTTATTATCCTTTTCGTGTTAAAATTATTTTTCATATTGATAAATTACTCTCATTCATTTTATAATTATTCACAGGTTGTAAAATATGTGAAAGAAACTTTTCAACTTATCTTTGTGGAAATTCTTAACCTTACTAATATTGGGATTGGGATAATATGTGCTCTTCCCCTACTCTATGTATATAGAAAGATAATATTGGAGAAAAAACAGAAACCATAAGAGAATTATTAATTTTAAAAACCTACAAACTATGACAATACGTGAATATTTTTACTTATTATTTCCTACTATATTGCTTTACTTAGTAAGCCTATTGATTACTTTTATATTTGTCAAAAAGAATAGATTTTTATACTTTTGTATTATCAATTGGTTACTTTGTACGATAAGCTACATTTTCTTTTTCGGAGAAATGTTCGAGGATATTCGTATGTCTCCTTCTGATTATAGCGATCGTATGTTCAACATCTCAGAAGGATTTCCTTTAATAATGTTGGATCCTTTACATCACTTATTATTCCTAATAGCTGTATTTCTGCTTATTAGAAAAATATTTATCAAAAAGAAAAAATAAAAAAGCAGCCCTTTATAGAACTGCTTTTCATTTTCTATGTTTATTTTTAGATAAGACTTATTTTTTTTCCTTATCTTTCTTAAAATGAGGCTTATCTTTTTTCTCTGTGTGAGGTCTTTCTCTTTTTTCTGTATAGTTTTCAGGTTTGGGGAGAAGAGCCTTTCTAGAAACGCGAGTTTTCTTAGTTTTAGGATCTATTCCTAGATATTTTACTTCTATAACATCTCCTTCTTTAAGAACATCTGAAGGTTTTTCTACTCGTTCCCAAGCCATTTCTGAAACGTGTAAAAGAGAATCCTTACCTGGAACAAACTCTACAAAAGCTCCAAAATCTACCAAGCGAGCTACTCTCACTTTGTAAATTTCTCCTTCTACAGGCTCAAAAGAAACGTGATATACCGCATCAACAGCTTCTTGGATACCATCAGCATCTGTACCCAATATTTCTACTATACCAAGCTCTCCTACTTCTTCCACAACAATAGTTGTTTTAGTACGTTCTTGTAGTTCTTGAATATTCTTACCACCAGTTCCAATAAATGCTCCAATATACTCTTTAGGCATCTCAAGACGAACAATCTTAGGAGCGTGAGGCTTCACTGTTGGGTTAGGTGTAGCGATAGTTTCTGTGATTTTACCTAAAATATGCATACGTCCTTCACGAGCTTGTTCTAGAGCTTTCTCAAGAATTTCATAAGTAAGTCCTTTAATCTTGATATCCATCTGGCAGGCAGTTATTCCATCTGCTGTTCCTGTTACTTTAAAGTCCATATCACCTAGATGATCTTCATCACCAAGTATATCCGAAAGAACAGCATATTTATCTCCATCAGTAATAAGCCCCATCGCAATTCCTGAAACAGGTTTCTTCATCTGAATCCCAGCATCCATCAAAGCCAAAGTACCAGCACATACAGTAGCCATTGATGAAGAACCATTGGATTCTAATATCTCAGAAACTACTCGCACAGTGTACGGACAATCCTCTGGAATCATTTTTTTCAAGGCACGCTGAGCTAAATTTCCGTGACCTACTTCACGACGAGACGTTCCTCTAAGAGGACGAGCTTCTCCAGTAGAGAAAGGAGGAAAATTATAATGTAGATAGAAACGTTCTTCTCCCTGTTCTGAAGGAATATCTATCACATTTGCTTCTCGAGAAGTACCCAGAGTAACTGTGGCAAGAGCTTGAGTCTCTCCACGAGTAAATATAGAAGAACCGTGAGGAGAAGGCAAATAATCTACTTCACACCATATAGGGCGAATCTGTTTTGTATTTCTACCATCTAAGCGAATATCTTCATTAAGAATTAAGTTACGAACCGCTTCTTTTTGAGCTTTTGAGAAATATTTACTTACCAGAGGTGCATATTCTACTAATTCTTCTTCTGTAAATAAAGCTTTGCATTCTTCTCTTACCAAATCAAATTTGTCTCCTCGCTCGTGCTTAGTAGTGTTCTCCTTAGCAATAGCATAGCATTTATCATAACAGAAATTGTATATTTTTTGAGCAATTTCTTGATTCTCTTGAGGCACTTCATAAGAACGAATTGTTTTTCCCACTTTTGCTTTCAAGCGTTCCTGAGCTTCTATCTGAATCTTAATTGCTTCGTGTGCAAAATGGATAGCTTCAGCCATATCTTTTTCTGAAACTTCATCCATTTCTCCTTCTACCATAGCTACAAATTCCTTGGAAGCTCCCACCATTATATCCATATCAGACTGAGTGAGTTCCTGAGCACTTGGATTGATTATGAACTGTCCATTAATACGCCCTACTCGTACTTCAGATATAGGACCATCAAAAGGAATATCAGAAACAGCCAAGCAAGCAGAAGCTGCTAAGCCTGCTAAAGCATCTGGCATTACATTCTCATCGTGAGACATCAACTGAATCATTACTTGAACCTCACAATAATATTCTTTAGGGAACAAAGGTCTCAATACCCTATCTACCAAGCGCATTGTCAATATTTCCTGATCACTGGGACGTGCCTCACGTTTGAAAAATCCACCAGGAAAACGACCCGCTGCAGCGAATTTTTCTCGATAATCTACCGTAAGAGGAAGAAAATCTACTCCTTCACCAGCTTCCTTATTTGCAACTACTGTAGCAAGAAGCATCGCATTACCCATTCGTACAACTACTGAACCATCTGCCTGCTTGGCTAATTTGCCCGTTTCAATGGAGATAGTACGCCCATCCCCAAGAGCAATAATTTCTTTTTTTACTTCTGGAATCATAAAAGTTTTTTTATTAAAAATGAAACAATTAGTGTTGTGTTGTACTCTGTTTATTTCCAATGAAAAACTACTTCTTGAACTTTTTCTATAGAAAAAAAGGGGCAAAAAAGCCCCTCTTTTCACATTAGTAAAATTATTTTCGGATACCCAATTCCTTAATAATAGCACGATATCTCTCGATATCCTTGTTCTTCAGATAATCTAGAAGACTTCTTCTTTTACCAACAAGCCTTACTAAAGCACGCTGTGTATTATAATCTTTACGATTTGCACGTAAGTGCTCTGTTAGGTGATTAATACGATGTGTAAATAAGGCTATCTGACCTTCTGCTGACCCTGTATTGGTCTCACTACCACCGTGTTTTTTGAAAATTTCAGCTTTTACTTCTTTTGTTAGATACATTCCAATATTATTTAAATGATTATTATGTATTTTAAAATCGGGGGCAAAGATACAAAAAAAGAATAATTATAAAAAATAAATTATAGTTAATTTTTTCTTGTTTTTTATTCTAGCTCTCCTATTACCTTTCATTAGCTATTGCTACATTCTCCTCGTCTTCATCATCTTCCTCCTCATCTTCCTCCTCATCATCGTAATCATCTTCTGAACTTTCATCACCATATTCATCACGTTCATCCTCATCGTCCTCATCGTCCTCCAAATCCATTTGAAGAGGAGAACTTCCTTTAGTAGCGTCTTTTTTATGCCTTAGAGCGATTTCGTCCTCTCTGGACATTTCTAGAGTTCCCTCTCCATAATAATCATCTTCATCATCTTCATCATAACGTTCCATCGTATTAGCTAGGCGGGTGCTTACTTTTACTAAGTAAGTAGTGTCATCAGTACGAACTTCAAGTGCCTCAACTGTTTCTCCTTTAGCATTCTTGAATCGAATAACATCACTATCTTGATACCCTTCAGGATATTTTTCTACAAGTAGCGACAAGATCTCTTTAGTAAGTTTTTTGTAGTCAACTATGGCTCTTTTCATTTAGCCTAAAAAATTTAGATTTAAGTGGGGGCAAAATTAGGAAAAAAAAATGAAACCCCAAATTATTTAAATAAATTAAAAGTTAAATAAAAGTTATTTTTATTTTACAAAATAACTGTTTTTACCAATAAAACAAGGTTTGCAAATATAAATTAAGTTAATTGATTTAACAACCTCCATAGATCATCTTTCAACTGTAGAATTCCTTGCTCTGTAACAGATGAAATAAAGCAAAAAGAAACTCCCAAAGAAGCTGAATAAATTTCTTTTTCTATTAATTCTTTAAGTTCTCCATCCAACAAATCAGCTTTTGAGATAGCAACAATACGCTGTTTGTCAAGCAATTCTACGTTATATTTCTTAAGTTCATTAAGCAAAATATGATACTCCTCTACAATATTAGGGCTATCTGCAGGAATAAGGAAAAGCAAAACAGAATTGCGTTCTATATGTCTTAAAAAATAATGTCCTAGCCCCTTCCCTTCTGAAGCTCCTTCTATAATCCCTGGTATATCAGCTATCACAAAAGACTGAAAATCACGATATTGAACGATTCCTAAATTTGGTTTCAAGGTTGTAAAAGGATAATCGGCTATCTTAGGCTTAGCAGAAGTCATTACCGATAAAAGAGTAGATTTTCCTGCATTAGGAAAGCCTACTAAGCCAACATCGGCTAGGACTTTGAGTTCCAAGAGCAACTCGCGTTCTTCACCCTGTATCCCTGGTTGGGCATAGCGTGGAGTCTGATTTGTAGAGGTACGAAAATGCCAATTTCCCAAACCTCCTTTTCCTCCTTTAAGAGCTATTTTTTCTTCTTTATCTGTCGTGATTTCAAAGAGAACCTCTCCTGTAAGAGCGTCTTTTACCATTGTGCCTAAGGGAACTTCCAGATATACATCGGCTCCATCGGCTCCTGTACTCCGATTCGCTCCTCCATCTGTCCCGTGCTCAGCCTTAAAATGTTGCTGAAATTTAAAGTGAATCAGTGTCCAGAGATTTTTATTTCCTCTAATAATTATATTTCCTCCTCTACCTCCATCGCCTCCATCAGGACCTCCTTTTTCTACAAATTTTTCTCTGTGTAAGTGTGTAGAGCCTTTACCTCCATTACCTGAACGGACATATACTTTTACGTAATCTGTAAAATTTCCTTCTGTCATAAATTCTGATATTTAATATAGTTCGTATAAAATTTTTATTATTAAAATCGCTATAAAAGGTGTTACCAATGAGAGAATTGAGTTGGCATTCCTTTTCCCATAAGCTTTCTTTTTATGTAATAAGAAAGCCTCTATAATAAGGTACATAGTCCAAATAACATAGGCTATTAAGGAGAAAAAAAGCAATGGAAGAGAATCCCCGGTTCCACAAGTACGATGTGGATTCAAAAGAGACATTGCTGTGATTACTGCTACTATAAGAAGCCCTATAAAAGCCAATATACGATAAAAAATATGCATTGCAACTATCATAATATATATATTAATCTAACAAAAACAATATAAAAAGCACTAAAAATAGTATAGAAAACACAAAAATAATCCATAAATTACTATTTCTGTGCTGAAATTTCCTTTTTCTATGGTAATAAAAACCCTCTATTAGTAGATATAATAACCATATCACATATCCTAATAACCAAGAGAGTACAAACTTATAAATTTCTCCCGTTGCACAAAAATAATTGGTTTCAGATGAATAAAATATAACCAATCCTATTATCATTCCTAGAAAAGTAATAGGAAAGAAAAGAAGAATTCTTAGAAGAATATGTATAAACATTTGGAACTATTTTTGGCAAATATAAGAATTTTATTGTATCTTTGCTTTCTATTTTAATTAATTATAGTAATGAAAGTAGCCGTAGTAATGGGAAGTCAAAGCGATCTTCCTATAATGCAAGAAGCCATAGACTTCTTAAAAGAAATGCAAATACCTGTTCTTGTAGATATTGTATCTGCTCACCGAACTCCTGAAAAACTTATTTCTTTTGGAAAAAATGCTCACAAAGAAGGTATAAATGTTATCATAGCAGGAGCAGGAGGAGCCGCTCATCTTCCTGGTATGCTAGCAGCAGTGTCCCCTCTTCCTATTATTGGTGTTCCTATTAAGAGCAGAAACTCCATAGATGGATGGGATTCTATACTCTCCATTCTGCAAATGCCCGCAGGTATTCCTGTGGCTACAGTAGCTCTTAATGGAGCTAAAAACGCTGGAATCCTTGCTACTGAAATATTAGGAGCCTTCAATAAAGATATACAAGAGCGCATTTCGTCCTATAAAAAATCATTAGAAGAAGCCGTAGAACAATCTGCTCAACAATTAAAACAATTATAATAAAATTGATACTTATCCTAATAAATAAGGTATATAGATAAAAGCTAGGACAGTTACTACAGCTATAAAAGCCATAGTAACTGCTCCTGCAGCTATATCCTTTATTTCTCCTATTTGCTTATGAAAATCAGGATGAACGAAGTCACAGAGCTTCTCCAGACCTGTATTAAGCCCTTCAATAGCGAGGAGAAGACCAAAAGCTAATATCTGGATCATCCATTCTGTGGAAGTAATACCAAGAAAATATCCTAATCCTATAAATAATGATAATCCTATAGTATGGGTAATAATAGCATCTTCTCTACGGATTAATAACCAAAAACCTTGCAAAGCATAACGTATACTTTTTATTCTACCTATGATAAATCTATTCATCTCTATGGATTATATTATTATATTATTTTCTAGCATTTTACTCTCTACCCTCCTACTCTCTTTACCTTAAACCCTTTTTTCTTCAAGAAGTCCATTACTTTATCTCGATAATCTCCTTGAATCATTATCTTTTCTTCCTTTACAGTCCCGCCTACACCAAGGAATGTTTTTAGTTCCTTTGCCAGAATCTTAAAGTCATTATCTGCTCCTGTATATCCCTCAATAAGAGTTATAGACTTACCATTTCGTTTTTCATATTTACAGAGTAAGGGCTCATCCTGTAACCAGATATTTGAAATTTCCTCTTTAGGAAGCTCTTCCTCTTTATGATCAGGAAAAAGTTTTTGTAATTGTTCTCTTAACATATAGGAACTTCCTTTATTTACGCTTAAGTACTTTTTCTACCGCAAGAAGAATTCCATCCTTATCTAGTCCATACTTCTTCATTAGCTGGCTTGGAGTACCACTCTCTCCAAAAGTATCATTAACAGCTACCAATTCTTGAGGAATAGGATATTTCTGAGTAAGTACACGAGCTATACTCTCCCCTAATCCACCATAGTAATTATGCTCTTCACAAGTTACTATAGCCTTAGTCTTCTTAACAGATTCAAGTATAAGCTCCTCATCTAAAGGCTTGATAGTGTGAATATCAATCACTTCAGCTGAAATACCTCTTTGTTCCAATACCTCACAAGCCAAAAGAGCCTCCCATACCAAGTGTCCTGTAGCCACAATGGTAACATCTGTCCCTTCATTGAGCAATATTCCTTTTCCAATCTCAAACTTTTGGTCTTCTGGTGTAAAATTAGGCACTGAAGGACGCCCAAAACGCAGATATACAGGACCTACATAATCAGCAATTGCGATAGTTGCTGCTTTTGTTTGGTTATAATCACAAGGATTAATCACCACCATATTAGGAAGCATTTTCATCAGTCCTATATCTTCCAAGATTTGATGTGTAGCCCCATCTTCTCCTAGAGTAAGTCCTGCGTGAGAGGCACATATTTTCACATTTTTATTAGAATAAGCAATCGACTGACGAATTTGGTCATAAACACGCCCTGTAGAGAATGCTGCAAATGTCCCCGTAAAAGGTATCTTGCCTCCAATGGTAAGTCCCGCTGCTATTCCCATCATATTAGCTTCAGCAATTCCTATCTGGAAAAAACGAGTTGGGTTTTCCTCTATGAATTTTTCCATTTTCAGAGAGCCTATCAAGTCTGCACAAAGAGCCACTACATTAGGATTGGTACGTCCTAGTTCGGCAAGCCCTGCTCCAAAACCACTTCGGGTGTCTTTTTTCCCTGTATCTGTATATTTTTTCATTCTGCTATATATTAATGCTATTCAGGAGGCAAAGGTACAATATCTTGAGAATATAAACAAAAATTTGTTCATAGAACCTGATATTTAAATGTTCTTACTTAACCTTGCTTCAATTGTTTGAAAATCAACTCCAATAAATAATATTTTCTTCAAAAGGAGAAAACATCTCAAGTTTATGATAAGAGTATCTGAAAATAAAATAAAGCCATCCTAATTGGGATAGCTTTATTCTCTAAATATTTTTCTGCAAAGTTAAATAATACTTTATTATCAAAGTGTCTAATTTTCAATTTAAACTTATGAATCCTGTTTTTCCCATATTTGTTATCTTCTTTTTCTCCTGGGATAAAAAGAATAATTGAACTATTCCAAGGAATTAATATAAACCATCCTGTATTTCCTATATCGTGATTCCTTTTCACTCCCTGTGTGAGAATAAAATATATAGCAGGCAATAAGAACAATAAAGATATTGGAAAATCAATTCCTTTATCTTCCAAAATTTGGAAAAATAATTTATTTACTAATAAAATATAGGCATTACAAATCAAAATACTAATAAGGTATTCTAATCTACCTATACGTCCTTTAAATGAAAAGGGTGCTTTAAACATAATCTAAAAATTTAATTTTTCCCTACTCTCTTACAGGCTTTTCGGTTTTCGCCTTTTTAATCGGATGACCTAAGGAGGTGGTCTGGAACACCTCAGGAGGTCATAATTATGACCTCTAACGTCCTTCGGATGACCTTGTTGGTCATATTTAAGTTGTTCGAGGTGGTCTGGAATACCTCTGAGGTTCTCTAGACTACTTCGCAGATATGCTGGAGTATCTTAAGCGTTCTTATTTTTGTAATTTTTACCTTTAAAGGCTTTTTCTTTGCTTTTATATGTTTATACAATTTCTGCTTAATTGGATATTGTCCTATGGTTTTCCTTCAAAGATCTTTATCCTCCTTTCTTGGAAGTAGGTCTGGGCTTAAGTAGTTTTCTGGGTTCTTTCGATTTTTATACAGTTCTTCTCCCACATAGACCTGTCCCGTTTTTGCATCTATGTACCACACATAAGGGATATATTCTGCAGGAGTAATTATAACATCTTCAGGCACCTTAGGAAGTGTGTGCTTTTCTGGATCAAAACGTTCTCCTTTTTTCTTGACAACAATCCAATATTTCTTACCTTTCACTTTTTCATATTTTAAGCTATAATTTAAATGAAACTCACTATCATACCAGCCAGCCCCTGTTTTTAAATCAATAATCCCTTTCTTC
>NZ_CAURLX010000030.1:0-28984 GCF_963525585.1 uncultured Capnocytophaga sp.
ACAAAGTTAGTGACTGATCCGATGGCATCGAAATAAGATCAGCATCCGTGAAGTTCGTTACGGTAATGGTTACTTGCTTCTGAGGGGTGTCCTTACTTACCACCGTACAACCTAAGTTGGACTTCGGTGCGTAAGTAACCCAGTAGGAAGCATTCACTGTAGGATTGAAAGAGAAGCTAGATTGCTTCAAGGTAGCCGCTGGAATGCCCGCCAATGCACTTGCTGGATTGGACTTCCATTGGATATCATACATACTAGCCGAAAGATTCACACTAAGGGTGAGAGGCCTTCCTGCACATAGGCTTGTATCCGATGTAGTTACTGCAGGAATATCCAAATCTCCGAAATCAGGAACCGTTACCCAGCGCTCTAAACAACCGGACTTAAACTCTACTTCATAGGTATCACCTCCGGTAAGCTTAGGTACATTGCTAAACAACGCATTGTGATCTGTATCGCTCTCTTGACGTGTGATAGGTGCTATCTGTACACCTGAACCATTCACTGCAATGGTCTTATTCCCTCCGGATACCTTATATAAGGTATAAGTAATAGGGAACTGAGGCACAGAGCCTGTAGGCATCTCTACTTTTACCAAGCCCGTATTTGGATCACTTGGGTTACACATTGCGATGCTAGACTCTGGAACTACATCTGTTATGTTTTTGATTTCAAAGGCTTTGTAGAAACGTGTATGCCTGAGGAGTCCTTGTCCCCTTTCGGCAGCTGTAGGTCCGTAAGTATAACCATTGTCCTCTGGCTTATCTACAATAGTATACCAACCCCAGCCGGGCGCTATCCCAAGCAAGTATTTACCTGCTGGTAGATTAGAAATCTTCCCTGTGAATTTCGCCTTGGTAGGATCACTATGTGTAACCTCTGTAAGCGCCTTAGTTTCTACAAGATTACCTGCACGTTTATGAATTTCCTGACCATTGTCTAAATCCTTATAAACATACATCCTGCTGAAAGGCGCTGTTGCATTACGGTCATAGGCACCTGTAAAGGTAACCTCTCCCTTACTATCTTGACCTCCCTGAGCACAGGAAGTACGCACTTGATAATCCAGCTCATAATAAGTAGCAGGCGTATTGCCTGGTACTTCATAATTATTAATCACACGGCTACTACAACGATCCTGAAGGGTAATCTTATACTTACCTGGTGGTACATCCGCAAGTACATATGCACTTGCCCCATCGCTAAACTCTCTGGTATAAGGGAACTTCACCTTGTACTGCTTAGGAGCTCCAAGGTTCCACGGTTGGTTATTGGCAACCATCGTAATTTCTGTTTGCCCATCTACCCTTTCAAGGGTTACCTTCAGTGGATTATTCGCATCAATAAAGTCCATACCCGAAAGAGCGCGATCATCAGCACCTATGGTAATGGTACGCCCCTTATTGGTTACATCCAGTACCATACGAGCATCTCCATTCCCTATTCTTATCCCAGATAGCGTATTGACTGCGGCTAGATCTGACTGAGAATAATTTGGAGATAGGTAGTGTAAGCAATTATTTTGAGGATTTCCACTCAATCCACTTGGAAGAAGATCTAATCTTGCATATTCTACCTGATAGTTACTAGCTGTGGCATTATTCTCTATTATGGTATGCTTGTTTGCTCGTATCTCATCATACCAATATTGTAATTCTGTATTTCCTGATAATGATACTGGACTCCCCCAAGAGCTGCCTACTTTCGTTCTATAAGAAAAAGCGTGAATGCTGTTCTGAGTAGTATAAGTAACAGCTCCTCCTGTAACCCATTTTTCGTTTTGGAACTGGGTAGTAAGCTTTACTCTCTTAGCACAAGGGTTAGCAGGATTCTTAGGACTTATAGGCTCTATTTCCAAAGTAGTAGTAGGAGCAGGTAAAGGATCAACTGTATAAGTAATTACCTTATCAGGCTGCCCTGAACAATCTTTATAAGTATATGTAATTACATCTCCTACTTTTATATTCTGAGCACCTACTGCTGTTACAAAATGGATCATTGGCCGTGACCAACTCCAATAACGTGTTGTAGTACTTCCTCCATAATGATGATGACTCCCATTAATAGTAGGATTAGCTACTTCTGAATTAGTAAATTCTTGAGGGTATCCACCAAGAGTAGTTCCTCCTCGCTTTACCTCTACTTTCATCAAGTAAGGATAATAATTTGCTCTATTAGTACTATGCTGGTAACGCCCTTCTACAGCCAATTGAACTGTGTTACAAGCATTATAACCAAGTCCTCCATTCCCAATTGGATGGAAATGTAAATATAAGGTATTCGGACGATGGGTGTATTCCTTACGCTCGGTCTTGGTAACCGTACAGGAGCCATCGGTGAGGGTAAGGGTATAGTTGGTATTTGCCCCTAGTGAATTACCTGCATCTGGTTCTACCTTTACAATAGTAGAACCTGTAGTACCACTCTTAGCAATACTTTTATTATTAATGATCACCTCATTGGTATCGGTATTCACCACCTTAAGGGTGAAAGGTCCTGTTCCTGAGTTGGTGTTGTTAATCTCTACATTCACCAGTCCATTAGCCCCTACAGTTTCTGTAGATTTCAGTGGGCGACAGGTCTCCATAGAGAGGTTTCTCACAAAGGATCCTGAAGCAGGAAGGGTGGTAATACTACGAGTAGTCTTGGGCTCGGTAAGCGAACACCCTTGGTTACCCATCTGATCAGTTACCTCTATATCATATACCACATTAGGCTTAAGCCCTGAAAGCAGTACAGGGGTCTCTGTCCCGGACTTAGCAGTTACCGCAGAGGTAACACTCGCCGTAGATGAGCCCCGCTCGTAAGCTTTGATTACAAAAGGTCCTTTTCCGTTCTTTACCTTAATGGTTGCCTGCCCTGTAGCAGAGCAATCCGAAGAAGCCGTTTGGGTAATGCCTGTAGTGGCATCAATAGAAAAACGCGTATAATCGGAAGTTACATGTACTCTAGGGGAGGTCCCTCCATAGCCCGTAGTACCATCCTTTTTCATCACCTTGACAGTATAGTTTCCAGCAGAAAGGTAAGTAAATCGGGCTTTTTTCTGGGTAAGGTCAAATGCCTGCTGGGAGAGTTCCACTCCTGCACTATTATAGAGCTTTGCCCAGTAATCCCTTAGGATGGAGGCATCAGCATTCCAATCTACTGTAATACTTCCCCCACAAGCAGTTCTACCTATTGAGGTAGTAAAGTTAGGTGGAGCCTGCGCAAGAGCAGATATAGAACAGAGCCATAAGAACACCCACAGGTACTTACCTATACTATTCTTAAAACTAGCATGATTCATTATCTTATAATTTTTAGTTTTATACTTCATTTATTTTATCTTTTCTTCCATAGGGAAGTTTTGATTTTTTATTTATAAGTGAGGTTCCTCCTTTGGAGGGGTTAGCAGGAGGTTCTGTGTCCCTACTATTCTTTCGGGGTACCTCCCCTCACATACTCCAAAGGGGGAATTCATAAGGTTATTCCTTTTAAGATTTTATGAATGGAAGAGTGCTTCTATAGCAATCAAGGAACCACAGCCAGCGAGGAATCCTAGAAGAGCGAGCCAAGAAATCTTCTTCACATACCAGAAGAAGTCTATTTTCTCCATTCCCATTGCAGCTACCCCTGCAGCAGAACCAATAATAAGCAAACTTCCTCCTGTTCCTGCTGAGAAAGCAATAAAGTGCCATACAGAAGCATCTATTGCCTCTTGGAACATTCCTATAGCAGCAGCTACCAGTGGCACATTATCAATCACAGCTGAACCAAAGCCAAGAATCATCACCACAATATTCTTATTAGGAACTATATTATCCAACCAACCTGCAAAGTGGAACAAAGCTCCTACGGACTCCAAAGCAGCTACCGCTAAGAGGATTCCCAAGAAGAAAAGAATACTAGAATGTTCTATCCTTCCTAATGCTTTATGTACTGAGAAAGAAGGCTTGGACTCATCAGTAGAAGGTAGGTTAGGCTTAAGCACTTCAGAGAAGAACCATACTGTTGCCAAAGAGAAAAGCATTCCTAAGTAAGGAGGCAAGTGGAATACAGACTTAAAGATAGGCACAAAGATAATTCCCAAGACTCCTACAATAAGGATAGGGGTACTACTCCTATAGGCTTCGGTCTTGTCCATCTGAGGCATCTCCAAGCGCCCTTTGAAAATAGGCATAAAAGAAGCAATCACAAAAGGAATCACAAAGCAGAGTACTGCAGGAATTACCACATAATCAATGAGCTTAAGAGCTGTTACCTTATTTGCCATCCAGAGCATTGTAGTGGTTACGTCTCCGATAGGTGACCAAGCTCCTCCTGCATTAGCTGCAATGATAAGCAAGGAAGCGTACCACATACGTTCTTCTCGGAAAGGTACGAGCTTTCGCAAAATAGTAATCATTATAATAATAGTGGTAAGGTTATCAATCAAAGCTGAAAGAAAGAAAGCCACTACCCCAAGCACCCACAGGAGCTTGGTTTTCCTACGTGTCTTAACAATCTTCTTGATAATCTCAAACCCTCGGTGCATATCAATAATCTCAACAATGGTCATAGCCCCAATAAGGAAGAAGAGAATTTCGGCTATTTTACCCAAGTGATGTAAGAGCATTTCGTCAATGGCTAGAAGATTATCCCCCCCATGACTATCCGCCTTAGGGACGAGCCCGCCGTCTATCTCATAAACAGCCATATTTGCTGTTTTGAGGATTGTCCAGCAGATAACAGCCATTCCAAGTGCAGAAATGGTCTTGTCTATTTTCACCTGATGTTCCATTGTAATAAACAGATAACCAATGAAAAACACCGCTACCATTAATGTTTCCATACAATTTTTTTTATCTTTTTAATTGAGGGTGCAAGTTATAAAAATTTTTCATAAAAACCCAATTTTTCTTCTTGTATTTTTTACGATTGTTGAAAATTTTTTTCTTATTGAAAAACAATGAGTTACACAAAAGCTGTTGATAACTATTTTTAATTAATTTTTTGTAGTTCAGTGAAAAATTGTATCTTTGTGGCAAATTTTACCAGAGAATATATGATACCAAATTTTCAATACCCCACCCCTATAGACCGTGAGGTGAATTGGGACAAATCCAAAACCATTATGAGCCGTACCGATGCCGCAGGTACTATTGATTACGTGAATCAGGTATTCTGTGATGTATGTGGTTACAGTGCTGAGGAACTTCTGGGTTCGCCTCATAATATCATCCGCCATCCTGATATGCCAAGGGTTATCTTCAAGGTACTATGGGACAATATCCAACAAGGGATTAACTTCCACGCGGTGGCAAAGAACTTAGCCAAATCAGGCGAATATTACTGGGTAGTTACGGACTTTGATATCATTAAGGACGCACAAGGGAAGATTGCGAGCTATCTGGCACGCCGTACCTCTGTTCCTACTCAGAGTGTCCAGAAATATATCGCTCCCCTATACGCCAAAATGCTCCAAGTAGAAGCTGTAGGAGGAATGGAAGCTAGCGGTGCTTATCTAGAAAATTTCCTAAAGGAAAATGGCTATATTGACTATATTGACTTTATAGAGCACGCTATCTTAGAATTTAAATAAGAAATGTTTGTTACACTGTGCATAATTGATTATTATTTTTAGGGAAAAGGCTACTATACAGTAGCCTTTTTTACTAGGACTACATCAAATTTTAATTGTATTAACTATTTTTATATTATGAAAAAAATGACTTTATGTGGCGGACTTCTATTCTTGCTTGCCTGCGGAAACACCCCTAAAGAAAATCCGACAACTACAAATGAAAATGCTATCGAAAGCCCTCTAGTAGGAGGTGATACTGATGAGCACGGTTGCCTACCCTCAGCAGGGCAAACTTGGAGCGAACTAAGGCAGACCTGCTTGCAGATATTTGAAGCCGGAGTGCGCCTGAACCCTGTAGATGTAAAAGAGAATGAGGCTGTGATTAGTGCTTTTGTTCTCTTTAATGAAGACAAATCCAAGGTATAGGTTTTTACTACCAATAATGGGCAAGCTATCCTAGAGAAATCTGCTCAGGGAGATAGTTACGAGAACACTACTTTCAAGTATGATGATAAAGAAGGAATCCTCTACATCCAAGGAGAAAAAAGGTTTGTAAGGAAGTAATTTCTCTTAAGAAATAGTTTTAATCCTTACTAAATACAGGCTCTATATGAGCCTATTTTCTTTTATGATTTATCTTCAGAAAGAGATAAAGCACCATCGCTAAGGATCCTGCACAAAAGGTTGCCAGTGCAAAACTCCCTACAAGGTATTGCCAAAGATGTTGGCTGATGAAGCTCATTAGGGCTTTTTGTTCCTTGGGAAGAAGTGCCATAGGGGTGCCTGTAAGGAGGCTTCCCATCTTAAAAGAGCCGATAATAATAAAAGGAATCATTGGAGGAATACTCACATTGGAGCATAAGAATGCTAGGGTCTTATTCAGCCTGAACAAAAAAGCAAGGGTAAGGGTAATGGCTGTCTGGAATCCCCAGAAAGGAGCAATCCCACAGAATATTCCCAGAGCAACTGAAAAGGCTTTGTTACTATCGGAAGTATCTGCCTCTAGGATATTTTCCCTTACAAATCGCCTAAAACTTTTTTTTTTAACTGCCTGAGAAAATCTCTAGGTTTTATATAGAGTAAAGCTATAAGAACTAGAAAAGTATTCAGAAAGCTAATCCGTAGAAAATCCCAGAAAGGACGGAAATGAGAGACACGTTCGCTTGGGTCATACAGCACACGAATAGGCAAGCTACTTACCTGTACCCCTCGCCAAGAAGAACGTACCAAAACCTCTATTTCAAACTCATACTTACCTGTAAAATAACGCTTGGGCAGATGCAAAAGAGGATACAAACGATACCCTGACTGAGTATCAGGGAGCTTTACTCCCGTTTCGAGGTGAAACCAGAAGTTAGAAAACCGATGCCCGAAACTACTCTTACGTGGTATCCCTTCACTATCCATATTCCGGCTTCCTACCCATAAGGTGGGTTCCTGCGTATTACGTAAAGCTGAAGCAAAAGCAGGGAGATCCTCTGGATAATGTTGCCCGTCAGAATCTATGGTAATGGCATAAGCATAGCCTAAGGACACAGCTTCTCGGAAAGCGGCTTTCAAAGCTGCTCCTTTGCCTCTATTCTTAGCAAAGGTAATAACCCTAAGAGAAGGGTAAGAGGAAAGAAGAGCAGGAGTTTCATCTGTAGCTCCATCATTGACCACCAAGATATGAGAGGTATAGCGAAGAATCCCCTCAAGGACACGTCCTAGTGTTTTGGCATTATTATAAGTAGGTACCACCACACAAAGATCCTCCTGAAAAAAAGAAACCTCACCCATAGGTAAGGTCTCTCCATATAAGCCTTTATTAATTGAACTTCTCAAAACCTTTTCCATAGACAGCCTCTACATTGGTACGGGTAACAAAAGCCTCTGGATCAATGCTATTGACCAATCTGAAGATGGTAGTTCCCTCTCCTCGACGTGCAAAAACAATGATTACTTTTTGAGGATTTTTGGTATACCAACCCGTTCCATCTACCACTGTACAGCCCCGCTTGAGCTCTGTATTAATATGGGTAGCTATTTCTTCATATTTTTTGGAGAGAATGGTTACTTGTATTGCTTGTTTAGCTCCATTCATTACCACATCCACCGCCTGATACATCACCGGTAGCAGAATGAGCCCCAGCACCATTTTTTCAGCTGTATAGCCCTTAAGAACAAATATAGAGGATAATACGATAAGCACGTCTACATAAAGGAGAATACGGGAAATACGTATCTTAAAATACTTAGTAACAAGGAATCCAATGATATCTACCCCTCCAGTACTTCCATTTACTGAATATACTAATCCTAAGGCTACCCCCATAAAGATTCCCCCTAGTACAATAGCAATAAAGGGATCATGTACAGGTGGATTCGCTAGGAAATAGGGCTTTAGATACATTTCCCCGAGCTTCACCCCTAAGGTAAGCATCCCTGCTCCTATAATGGTATTGATAACGAATTTTTGCCCTAAAGGCCTGAATGCCAAAACCAATAAGATAGCATTTACCACAAAGATGGTACTAGAAACATTAATCCCTGTAGCATAATTCAGCAAGAGGGCAACTCCTGCTAAGCCTCCTGAAACCACCTGATTAGGCATAATGAAGCCTGTAAGCCCCACTGTATAAATAACAATGGCAAGAGCCATTAACAGATAATCTTTTATATAAAAAGATTTTAAATACTCAATCGTATTACGCTTTTTGTTCATAGGACAGTACTATTTTTTTACCTAAAATGACGTGCAAAAATACGAATTATTAGGAAGAAAAAACAGTTTTTATAGGAAATTTTAATTTCTATTTTTAAAGAAATTTCTAATTTTTTTTGCTTAAAAATAAATTATTTTTAGCAAAAAATTTAGCTCTTATCTTATTTATAATTAGGATTAATGAAGACGAAAACGTATATAGGTAATAGGCTTTCCTTGTGCCAGATATATCTTTTCATAAGTAGTTTGGATGGCAAGCACTTCGGCAGGAGCTCCCTCATTTCTGTAAATATGATGATTTGCATACAGGATTTCGTGCCCTAATCCGTGAAGGAGCCCCAAGGTATAGCCGTGGAGGAACTCGCTATCAGTCTTAAGGTGAATAAGACCGTCTGGAGCTAGTATTTTCTTATATTTTTCGAGAAAATCAGCATTGGTAAGCCTGTGCTTGGTACGCTTGTATTTTATTTGAGGATCAGGAAAAGTAATCCATATCTCAGCGACCTCATTGGAAGCAAAAATCATATCAATAAGCTCTATCTGACAGCGCAGAAAAGCTGCATTGGGAACTTTCTCCTCCAGAGCTGTCTTAGCTCCTCTCCAGAAGCGCGCTCCCTTAATATCTACCCCTATAAAATTCTTCTGAGGGTATTGTTGCGCTAGGTTCACAGTATATTCTCCTTTTCCACAGCCTAATTCCAGCACGATAGGATTTCCATTCTGAAAAAAATCGCTTGCCCACTTCCCTTTAAGTGGAAAATTTCCTGAGAGGATCTCTTCCCGAGAAGGCTGGAGTACATTGGTAAAGGTTTCATTTTCCCTAAATCGTTTTAATTTGTTCTTTCCCATTCCTTTGTTTAATCAGTCTTTAATTATAAATCTTCTGCTTGTTCTATGAGCAAGGCAATATCCATCACAGGAATGATTGTTTTTTGCTGGTTTTTGACTCCATCGGTAAGCATTGTATTACAGAAAGGACAAGCGGTTACAATTACCTCTGGCTTCACAGCAAGGGCTTGTTCTGCTCGCTTGTTATGAATATCTGCATCACCTTTTTCAGGTTCTTTGAAGAGCTGTGCCCCCCCTGCCCCACAGCAGAAAGAGCGTTCTCGGCTTTTCTTCATTTCAATAATCTCGGCTTCTAGGTGCTCAAGGAGCTTACGAGGAGCTTCATATTCACCATTACCCCGCCCTAGGTAACAGGGATCGTGAAAAGTGATACGTTTTCCCTTAAAGAGCCCCCCCTCCACCTTAAGGCGTCCTTCCTCCAAGAGTTGCTTAAGGAGTTGTGTATGGTGAAGCACTTCGTACTTCCCTCCTAAGGAAGGGTATTCGTTACGCAAAGTATTGAAGCAGTGAGGACAAGCAGTTACTATCCTTGTAACCCCATAATTATTAAGCGTTTCGATATTGGAAAGGGCTTGCATCTGAAATAAGAATTCGTTGCCAGCACGCTTAGCGGGATCACCTGTACAGCCTTCCTCAGAACCCAAGACAGCAAAAGAAACTTGCGCCTTATAAAGAATTTTAGCAAAAGCCTTGGTTACCTTGCGAGCACGCTCATCAAAGCTCCCTGCACAGCCCACCCAGAAGAGTATCTCAGGTTGCTTGCCTTGTGCGGAAAGTTCCGCCATTGTAGGAACGTGAAAGGAGGTCATTTTTTACTTTAAAATAGATATAAATCCTGATAGAATAAAGGCATTCACGAAATCCACAAAGAATGCCCCTACCATAGGTACGATTAGGAAAGCCTTATGTGAGGGACCAAACTTTTCTGTAATAGACTGCATATTGGCAACCGCCGTAGGAGTTGCTCCCAAGCCGAACCCACAATGTCCTCCTGCCAAAACTGCGGCATCGTAATCCTTGCCCATAAGGCGATAAGTAACAAAGTAAGCATAGGTACTCATCACAAATGTTTGTACCGCAAGAATCACTAACATAGGAAGTGCCAAGTCCAGTAGCTGCCATAACTTAAGATTTAGCAGGGCAATTCCTAAGAAGAGGCTCAATGATGCATTCCCAAATACATCAATCGCCCTATCAAACATATTTATTTTAAAAGCTGAAGTAAGTACATTTCGCAATAGCACTCCAAAGAACAAAGCCCATACGAATTGAGGCAAGGTGAATTTTTCAGGAAAAAGAGCCTTTACCTCTGGCAAAGTCATCAAAGCAGAGAAAGAGAGGCATGCTGCAAAGAGAGCCATTGTTTCGATAGCGGATTTGGCTGTTATTAAGCGTTGTTTTTCGGGGTGTTCGAACATTCCTACTTCTGCTTCATTAGTCTCTTCTGAAGCCTCTTTTAGTTCTTTTCTTCCCATTTTGTTGACTAACCGACGTGATACTGGCCCTCCTATGAGTCCCCCAAGTACCAAACCAAAAGTAGCGGCAGCCATTCCCAAAGCAGTAGCTCCCTGTATATGAAAATCCTGTTCTAACACTTTTCCCCAAGCACCAGCGGTACCGTGCCCTCCAGTAAGGGTAATAGACCCCGTCATCAGTCCTATAACAGGCTCTAGCCCAAAAGCAGAGGCTAGGCTCACTCCTACCACATTCTGAATAACTATGAATAGAGCAACTACTCCTAAGAAAATAAACAGACCGACACCCCCAGACTTCAATCGTGTGAAGTCCGCACTTAGCCCTATTGAGGAGAAGAAAATCAGCATAAAAGTATCTTGTAGCCCTTTGTCAAAATCCAATGAGAGCCCTGTACTCATATACAATACATAGATAATAATAGCCGCCAGAAGTCCTCCAGCTACAGGTTCAGGAATATTGAAGTTCTGAAGAATTTTCACTTTCCCTACCAAAAGCCTTCCCACCAAGAGAACTACAGTGGCAATAATAAGGGTGTAATAGGGATCTACTTGGATAGTGTTCATAACAAATGAGATTTATAATGAAGAATCAATAAAAAAACCTCTTAAACAAATTAAGAGGAGCTTTAGTACCTGAGGAGGGAATCGAACCCTCACTCCGAAGAACACGAGTTTGAGTCGTGCGCGTCTACCAATTCCGCCACTCAGGCAATTATTGTTATGAATTCTGGTGCAAAAGTACAATAAAATTTTTAATTTACAAAAAAAGAATAATTTTTTTTTTAGAAATCATTTTTAATTGCTATCTTTGCCACCGCAGAAAACACTTATACACACTTATAAAAAAGAATCTAATTATACTTATAACTACTTGATTTATGGAATATTCTATGCCAGCCGTCAAGATCTTTGCTTGTACACAGAGTGAAGCATTGGCGAGCAAAATTGCTCAGGAATACGGTATTGAGTTAGGGAAAATTATTTTTTCTCACTTCAGTGATGGCGAATTTCAACCTTCTTTTGAGGAGTCAGTGCGAGGCGCTCGTGTTTTTCTGATTGGTTCTACTCAGCCCTCTTCTGAAAACTTAATGGAGATGTTACTAATGATAGATGCTGCCAAGCGTGCCTCTGCTAAGCATATTACAGCTGTGATACCTTACTTTGGCTGGGCTCGTCAAGACCGTAAGGACAAGCCTCGTGTGCCTATTGCAGCGAAGCTAGTAGCCAACCTACTGGAAACTGCTGGAGCTACTCGCATTATTACGATGGACTTACACGCGGATCAGATCCAAGGATTTTTTGAAATTCCTGTAGATCACCTATATGCCTCTACCATTTTTGTTCCTTACATAAAGAGCTTGAACCTAGAAAACTTATGTATTGCTTCTCCAGATATGGGAGGCTCCAAAAGAGCACACTCCTATGCCAAGTTCCTTAATTCGGACGTGGTTATTTGCTACAAACAACGCAAAAAAGCCAATGTGATAGAGAAAATGGAACTCATCGGGGAGGTAGAGGGTAAAAATATCATCCTTGTAGATGATATGGTAGATACAGCAGGAACATTGGTGAAAGCCTCTGAAATAATGAAAGAAAAAGGCGCAGTAAGTGTGCGAGCTGTATGTACACACGCCCTACTGAGTGGCAACGCCCTTGAGAAAATAGAGAACTCTCCTATGGAAGAGCTTATAGTTACGGATTCTATTCCGCACCATAACCTTACTTCAAAAATACACGTATTAAGTTGTGCGAAGCTATTTGCGGATGTGATGCGTTCAGTACACGAACACGCTTCTATTAGTAACAAATTTTTAATGTAAATTCTTAATAAATATATTTTTATGCAATCAATTACAATCGTAGGATCTCAAAGAGAAAGCGTGGGTAAAGCGGCAAGCAAAGCCTTACGTAATGCTGGAAAGGTTCCTTGCGTACTATACGGAGGAGAAAATACCATTCACTTTTCAGCTGATGCCTTAGCATTCAAAAAATTGGTATATACTCCTAATGTATATACTGCAACGATTGAATTAGGAGGAAAGAGCTATACAGCTATCCTTCAGGATATTCAGTTTGACCCTGTAACTGACCAAATTATTCACGTTGATTTCTATGAACTACACAAAGATAAAGAAATCACTGTAGCAGTACCTATCCAAATCGTAGGAACAGCTCCTGGAGTGATGGCAGGGGGTACTTTACGCATCGTAAACCGTAAGCTTAAAGTAAAAGCTCTTCCTGACAACCTTCCTGATTTTGTTCCTGTAGATATTTCTTGGATGGAAATGGGAAATCGTTTCTATATCACTCGTTTGGAACAAGACAAATATAAGATTTTGCACCCTGAGAACACTGTTGTATGCCAAGTACGTGTATCTCGTGCTGCGCTTAAAGCGGCTCAAGACGCTGCTAAAGCAGAAGCTTCTGCTAAGAAAAAGAAATAATCTTGTTGAATTTAATCTTTATAACAGAAAAAGCTGTCCCAAAAGACAGCTTTTTTAGTTTTAAACAACAATTTTCTAGAATTCCGCACTCTGTGGCGTACGAGGATAAGGAATTACATCACGGATATTGGTCATTCCTGTAGTGAAGAGTACCAACCGCTCGAATCCTAAGCCAAAACCACTATGCACTGCTGTACCAAACTTGCGTAACTCCAAGTACCACCAAAGGGTTTGCTCATCCATACCCAAATCGGCTATTTTTTGCTTGAGGACATCATAACGTTCTTCACGCTGAGAGCCTCCTACAATCTCTCCTATTCCAGGGAAGAGAATGTCCATCGCACGAACTGTTTTCCCATCTTCATTCAATCGCATATAGAACGCCTTAATTTTAGCTGGATAATCATAAAGAATTACTGGACAGCCAAAATGTTTTTCTACTAAATAACGCTCGTGTTCGCTTTGCAAATCTACTCCCCACTCATCTATCAGATATTGGAATTTTTTCTTTTTGTTATGATTACAGTTCTTAAGAATTTCTACCGCCTCAGTATAGCTCACACGCTTGAAGTCATTATGGATGACAAACTCTAACTTTTCTATTAGTGACATTTCACTGCGTTCGGCTTGTGGCTTGGTCTTTTCTTCCTCCAAAAAGCGTTGGTTAAGGAATTCAATATCCTCACGACGTGCCTCCAAGGTGTAACGCAGTACATATTTGATAAAATCTTCTGCCAGATTCATATTATCAATCAGGTCATAGAACGCTATTTCAGGTTCTATCATCCAGAATTCTGCTAAATGGCGAGAAGTATTAGAATTTTCTGCACGGAAAGTAGGCCCAAAGGTGTATATTTTTCCCAATGACATTGCGAAAGTCTCTCCTTCAAGCTGTCCAGACACTGTAAGATTGGTTTCACGCCCAAAGAAGTCCTTTTTGTAATCCACTTCACCTGTCTCGGTAAGAGGCGGATTTTTAGGATCCAAAGTTGTTACACGGAACATCTCTCCGGCTCCCTCAGCATCACTTCCGGTAATGATAGGTGTATTTACATAGAAGAAGCCATTATCTTGGAAATATTTATGTACTGCATAGGCTAACGTAGAGCGCACACGCATAATCGCTCCAAAGGCATTGGTGCGGACACGTAAATGTGCTTGCTCTCGAAGAAACTCTAATGAATGTTTCTTAGGCTGGATAGGATATTCGTCGGGATTACAGTCTCCAAGAATAATCACCTCAGAGGCTTGTAATTCAATATTTTGCCCTTTTCCTTGGCTCTCTACTACTTGTCCTTTTACTTCAATAGCCGCTCCTGTGGTAATGCGCTTAAGTGTCTCCTCAGGAGTATGCTCGAAATCCACCACTACTTGTAGGTTTGCTAGCGTAGAACCATCATTAAGAGCTATAAATCGATTGCTGCGGAAGGTACGTACCCACCCTTTGAGGGTAACCTCTTGAGAGGCATTCCCTTTCTGTAATAATTCTTTGATACTCATTTTCTAGGTAATAGGTAAAATAGGCAATAAATAATAAAGAGCATTTGTACTACTTACTACCATCATATTCAAATGCAAAGATACATTAAATTTCCGAAAAAAAAGAACTTTAAAAGTAAAAATAACAGGTAGGAAGTTTTACTTCCTACCCATTATCTATTATGAAATTATCATTCTATTTATTACTAGCAATAAGGTTTAGCGCACTTCCTGCCTTAAACCACTCTATCTGGGAAGCATTATAGGTATGATTACAAACAATAACATCCTTACTACCGTCCTTATGAACAAACTCTAAATGAAGTGGTTTCCCTGGGGCAAATTCTGTAAGATCAAGGAAATTAATTGTATCATCTTCCTGAATCTTATCATAATCTGCTTCATTGGCAAAGGTAAGAGCGAGCATTCCTTGTTTCTTAAGGTTAGTTTCGTGAATACGAGCAAAAGATTTCACCAAAACAGCTCTCACCCCCAAGTGTCGAGGTTCCATAGCTGCGTGTTCTCGTGAAGAACCTTCTCCATAGTTTTGATCTCCCACTACTATAGAAGGAATCCCTTGTGCTTTATAAGCCCGTTGTACTTTAGGAACTTCGTCATAGGTTCCTGTAAGGAAGTTCTTTACCTCATTGGTTTTGCCATTGAAAGCATTCACTGCCCCGATAAGCATATTATTAGAAATATTATCCAAATGTCCTCGGAATCTCAACCAAGGTCCTGCCATTGAAATATGGTCTGTTGTACATTTTCCTTGTGCCTTAATCAATAGCTTAGCTCCTGTAATATTCTTCCCATCCCAAGGAGTGAATGGTGCCAAGAGTTGTAACCGATTGGAAGTAGGAGAAACCACTACCTCTACTCCACTTCCATCCTTAGCAGGAGCTTGATAACCTGGATCATCTACAGCAAAACCTTTGGTTGGAAGTTCTTCTCCATAAGGGGGCTTGAATTTTACTTCTTCGCCCTTATCATTGATTAGCGTATCTGTAATAGGGTTAAAATCTAGCCGTCCTGCAATTGCTAAGGCTGCAACTATTTCAGGAGAGGTTACAAAAGCGTGGGTATTAGGATTTCCATCGGCTCGCTTAGAAAAGTTTCTGTTAAAGGAGTGTATAATTGTATTTTTCTCCTGTTTTTCAGCTCCTTCTCTGTCCCATTGTCCGATACAAGGTCCGCAGGCATTGGTGAAAATTTTAGTATTCAACTGCTCAAATACCTCCATAATACCATCTCGCTCAATAGTATAGCGAATTTGTTCTGAACCAGGGTTAATCCCAAAAGCAGCCTTAGGGGTTACACCCATTTCCACCGCTTGCTTAACTACTGATACAGCACGGCTCAAATCCTCATAAGAGGAGTTGGTACAAGAACCTATAAGTCCCCATTCTACCTTGAGAGGCCAATCATTCTCACGAGCAACTTCTTTCATTTTACTTACTGGAGTTCCTCGGTCAGGAGTGAAAGGTCCATTAATATAAGGCTCTAATTCTGACAGGTTGATCTCTATGAGTTGGTCAAAATATTTTTCAGGTTGTGCATATACTTCTGGGTCTGCAGTAAGATATTCAGCAACCGCATCAGCAGCTGTTACTACATCTTCCCTACCTGTTGCTCTAAGATAGCGACGCATAGATTCATCATAACCAAAAGTAGAGGTTGTAGCTCCAATTTCTGCCCCCATATTACAAATGGTTCCCTTTCCTGTACAAGAGAGAGACTGGGCTCCTTCTCCAAAGTATTCTACGATGGCTCCCGTACCTCCTTTTACAGTAAGGATATCAGCAACTCTAAGGATTACATCTTTAGGAGCCGTCCATCCGCTAAGCTTTCCTGTGAGCTTAACTCCTATGAGTTTAGGAAATTTGAGTTCCCAAGCCATTCCTGCCATTACATCTACAGCATCTGCTCCCCCTACTCCTATGGCAAGCATTCCCAAGCCTCCTGCATTCACAGTATGTGAGTCTGTCCCTATCATCATTCCCCCAGGGAAAGCATAGTTCTCCAATACAATCTGGTGAATAATTCCTGCTCCTGGTTTCCAAAAACCAATTCCATATTTATTAGATACAGAGGCTAAAAAATCAAATACTTCTTTGGATTGCTCCGTTGCTACCTTCAAGTCTGTTTCTGCTCCCACTTTTGCTTGTATAAGGTGGTCACAATGCACTGTAGTAGGTACTGCTACCTTGGACTTTCCTGCGTGCATAAACTGAAGGAGTGCCATCTGTGCTGTGGCATCCTGACAAGCAATACGGTCAGGAGCAAAATCTACATAATCCTTTCCACGGACAAAAGCCTGCGAAGGGAGCTCCTCCCATAGGTGAGCATAGAGGATTTTTTCTGTAAGTGTTAGAGGTCTGCCCAGAATCTCACGGGCTTTATTGACCCTTTCAGGCATACGCTCATATACCTTTTTGATCATTTGAATATCAAAAGCCATTCTCAATTAGTTTTAAGTTGTTGTTGATAATCGTTTTATATTCCTAAAATATTTTTAAATGTTTTGCTAGCTTGCATTACCTGATAAGCCTTCTGGTCATCAGGGTGATAATACCCTTGCAAATCTACTTTTTGCCCTTGTACAAGAAGTAATTCCTCCATAATTTGTACTTCATTCTGCTTTAGGGCTTGTGCAATGGGCTTGAATTCGACAGCTAAAGTATTGTCCTGTGCTTGTCCTGCCAAGGCTTCTGCCCAATAAAGAGCCAGATAAAAATGGCTACCCCTGTTATCCAATTCTCCTACTTTAGGCTTAGGTGATTTATTATTTTCTAAAAGCTCTCCTATGGCTTGATCAAGGGTTTGTGCGAGTACCAAAGCTTTAGCATCCTGATAAGTATTAGCATAATGTTCCAAAGAGGCTCCTAGAGCTAAGAATTCCCCTAAAGAATCCCAGCGGAGGTGATTTTCAATAAAAAGCTGTTCAGCTAATTTAGGTGCTGATCCTCCTGCTCCCGTCTCGAAGAGGCCTCCTCCATTCATCAGAGGAACAATAGAAAGAACTTTTGCACTGGTGCCTAATTCAAGGATTGGAAATAGGTCTGTTAGATAATCTCGAAGCACATTTCCTGTTACCGAAATCGTATCTTCTCCTTTTTTTGCACGTTCTAAAGAGAATAATATAGCTTCCTCAGGTGTTAGAATACGAATATCCAAATCCTTGATATCATATTGCTTAAGATATTGTTCTACTTTTTTTATCAGTTCTCTATCGTGGGCCCGATGAATATCTAACCAAAAAATAGCAGGTGTATGAGTAGCTTTGGCACGAGTTACCGCTAGCTTTACCCAATCCTGTATAGGAGCATCTTTCACCTGACACATTCTCCATATATCACCTTCTTCTACTGAATGAGAGAGGTATATTTCTCCTGTATCCCCTACGACCTGTATCACTCCCTTATAAGGGATTTCAAAAGTTTTATCGTGAGAACCATACTCTTCGGCTTTCTGTGCCATTAGTCCCACATTGGAAACAGAACCCATTGTGGCAGGGTCGAAAGCTCCATTTTCTTTACAGAAATCAATCACTACCTGATAGATACGTGCATAGCTACTATCTGGAAGAACCGCTAAGGTATCCTGAAGTTCCCCCTGAGCATCCCACATTTTTCCTGAATTACGAATCATTGCAGGCATTGAAGCATCTACAATTACATCATTAGGATAGTGCAGATTGGTAATTCCTTTTTCTGAATTGACCATTGCTACTGCTGGAGCTTCCTCTAATGCAAGAGCTATATCTTTAGCAATTGCCTCCTGCTTTTCTGTAGGCAATGAAGTTATCTTAGCCAAGACATCTGAGAAGCCATTACGAGGATTCACTTCTAGCTTTCTGAAATCCGCTGCATATTTCTCGAAAAGGCTCTGGAAGAAAGTCTCTACAGCATACCCAAAGAGAATAGGGTCTGACACTTTCATCATCGTTGCTTTCAGGTGCAAAGAGAGTAATACTCCGAGTTCTTTTGCTTTTGCAAATTGTTCCTTATAGAAAGCTAACAAGGCATTTTTGCTCATCAGAGTTGCATCTATAATCTCTCCTTTTTGTAAGGAAAGCCCCTCTTTAAGGATATGTCTGTGATTATCTTGAGTAACCAATTCAATACGTACTATGGTGGGCTTATCCAGTGTTACTGATTTTTCATTATGATAGAAATCACCCGCTTGCATTGTAGCTACCATTGTCTTAGAATCCTTATTCCAAGCTCCCATTTTATGAGGATTTTTCTTAGCATAATTCTTTACAGATTTAGGAGCTCTTCGGTCAGAATTTCCTTCTCTGAGGACGGGATTCACCGCACTTCCCTTGACCTTATCATAGCGAGCCTTAATCTGCTTTTCTTCCTCTGAGACAGGAGTCTCAGGGTAGTCAGGTAAGGGATAGCCCTGTGCTTGTAATTCCGCAATCGCAGCCTTTAGCTGAGGTGTTGAAGCACTGATATTGGGTAATTTTATAATATTCGCCTGAGGCTTAATTGCCAATTCTCCTAGCTGAGCCAGTGCATCCTCTACACGCTGTTCAGCAGAGAGTAACTCAGGAAAAGTAGCAAGTATACGCCCAGCTAAGGAAATATCTTTTAGCTGGAAATGCACCTGAGAGGAAGCACAAAAACGCTTAATAATAGGAAATAATGAATATGTAGCCAATAAAGGAGCTTCGTCTGTTTTAGTATAGATGATATCTTTCATAAGGCTTATCTTTTTTCTAGAGGGACAAAAGGTCTTTCGTTAGCTCCTACATATATCTGACGAGGACGACCAATAGGTTCTCCTCCTTGGCGCATTTCTTTCCATTGAGCAATCCAACCTGGCAGACGACCAATAGCAAAGAGTACTGTGAACATTTCCAAGTGCATTCCTAAAGCCTTATAGATAATTCCTGAATAGAAATCTACATTGGGATATAAGTTACGTGATTTGAAGTATTCATCCTCCAAAGCAACCTTTTCAAGATGCTTAGCTATAGCAAAGATAGGTTCATCTATTCCTAAGGCATTGAGTACATCATCAGCAGCAGCTTTAATAATCTTAGCACGAGGATCAAAATTCTTATAGACACGGTGTCCGAATCCCATTAGGCGGAAAGGATCATTTTTATCTTTTGCTTTATTGATAAATTTATCTACATCGCCTCCATCTGCGTGGATTTCATCAAGCATTTCAATAACAGCTTGGTTAGCGCCACCATGTAACCTTCCCCAGAGTGCAGATACCCCAGAAGAGATACTTGCGAAAAGCCCCGCCTCAGAAGAACCTACTAAGCGCACAGTAGAAGTAGAACAGTTCTGTTCGTGGTCACCATGCAAGATAAGCAATTTGTTCAGAGCACTTACCACTGTGGGATTAATATGATATTTCTCTGTAGGAATAGAGAAGAACAGCTGCAGAAGATTCTCTATATAACCCAAATCATTATTATAATAGTTCAAAGGAAGTCCTTCTCGCCTACGATATACCCAAGTGGCAATAATAGTTACCTTGGCAATTGCCTTACAAACTGCCTGATAGACATCCTTTTCACAATGTACATTTACAGGAATTGGATTAAAAGCAGTCAAAGCACTAGTAGCTGCAGAGAGTACCCCCATAGGATGTGCCGCTTTAGGGAATCCATTAAGGATTTGTCTCATTTCCTCATGCACTAAAGTATATTTGTGAATAGTACGCTTGAAGTCATCATATTGCTCTGCTGTAGGGAGTTCTCCAAAGATAAGCAAATAAGCCACTTCCAAGAACTCTGCTTTAGCTGCCAATTCCTCTATATTATATCCACGATAGCGGAGAATCCCTTTTTCTCCGTCCAAGAAAGTAATCGCACTCTTACAAGACCCTGTATTCTTATACCCTGAATCCAAAGTAATGAGCCCTGTAAGCGCACGTAGTTTTTCAATGTTTATAGCTTTCTCGTTTTCCGTTCCAACTACAACAGGGAATTCATATTCCTTCCCTTCAAAAATAAGCTTTGCTGTATTTTCCATAACAATAATAATTTTATATTTCTTTCACAAAGATATGATTTTTTTTGGATATAAAAAAATACATACAAGATATTTAACTCTTTATTTACTTTTTATTATTGATTATCAATATATATTCATATTATAAATAATCTGTATTACAATCAATTATAAAGTGAATATAAATTATTTTTTTAAGAAATTCAAAGGAAATACGACAAACAAAAAAAATCTTAATATTTTCTTATTTAAATTGATTCGTAATAACTTATTAACAATCAGAAGCTAAATATTTTGTTTTGTTTCAAAAAAGATGTAATTTTGCAAGAATTCTTATATTAATACTAATAGCCTTATTTTGAAGCGAATATCTCTAAAAGAAATCAATCGGTTAGCTGTTCCTGCTATTATCTCAGGAGTGATAGAGCCTGTTATGTCACTTACCGATACAGTAATGGCTGGACATATCCCTGTCAATACAAAGGAGATTTTGGGAGCTGTGGGAATTGTCTCTTCTTTTCTTACGGCTGTAGTATGGATTTTTATACAAGGAAGTAGGGCTATTTCTTCACAAATTTCATATGCTTATGGACAACAACGACTCTTACAGTTAAAAGGACTGGTTGCCCAGATTCTATGTTTTTCAGTAATTATTTCTCTCTCAAGCGCATTGATTGCTTCTTTTGCCACAAGGTTTATCCTAGAGAACTTATATGATGCGCAAGGAGTGCTCCTTGAGGAAGGGCTTACCTATTTCCGTATTCGAATATGGGGACTTCCCTTAATTTTCTTAACCTTAACCATTCAGAATGTGTTTCGAGGACTACAGAATACCTCTTGGGCTATGTACACAGGAATTTTGGGAGGAGTAGTTAATACTTTCCTGAACTATATCTTCGTATTTGTTTTCAATTGGGAGATAGAAGGACTCGCTTGGGCTACTCTTTCGGCTCAATTGGCTATGTTCTTGGTTACAGTAAGACTGTTATATACAAAGACTCCTTTTCGTTTTCAGAGAACTAAAGGCCTCCATCCAAAATTTGTGCAGAATATGCGTATGGGCTTTGACCTATTCATTCGTTCATTTGCTATGCAGGCGACTCTTTACTTTTCTTTTTATGCAGCTACAAGGCTTGGAGGAGGCAAAGATAGCACTGTAGTGGCAACTCATACTATACTGAATCAGGTATGGCTTTTCTCAGTCTTTCTCTTCGATGGATATTGCTCTGCAGGAGGGGTACTTGCTGGAAGGCTTTACAGTACCCGACAATTCTCTACTATCAAATATCTGATTAGAGACCTATTCTATATTGTGCTTTCAATAGGAGGGTTCATTTGCTTGCTGTACTTTATTTCTTACTCCCCTGTATGTGAATTTCTCACCAAGAATAAGGATATACAAGCCCTTTTCTTCAGCACATTCTGGATAGTTGTACTGATGCAACCTATCAATGCTATTACCTTTCTTTTTGACGGCTTCTATAAGGGATTAGGTTTCACTGGGGTACTGAGAAATGCCTTTGTACTAGCTACCATTTTAGGGTTTTTCCCAGCTTATTATGCAACAGAATACTTCTTCCAGTGGGGGCTTAGTGGAATCTGGGTAGCATTATTCATATGGATGTGCCTCAGGGGAGGCTTCCTGATTATACATTATAAATATCTTTTTTATCCCAAAACAGAAAAAAAATTATTCAACATATCATAAATTAGTAGAAAATGAAAAATATCGCTATCCTAATGGGAGGTTACTCTGAAGAAGCGAGTGTCTCCCTCCAGAGTGCTGCCACAGTAGTGGAGTCCTTAGACAAAAGCAAATATCACCCTTACCCCATCCTCATTACCAAGGATAAATGGGTATATACCAATGCTAAAGGAGAGGAATTCCCTGTAGATAAAAATGACTTCTCTCTTACCCTCTCTGGAGAAAAAATTACTTTTGATTGTGCTTTCAATGCAATTCACGGCACCCCTGGTGAAGATGGTCACTTACAAGCCTATTTCTCCTTCGTAGGTGTTCCTATCACTGGTTGTAGTATGTATGCTTCTGCACTGACTTTCAACAAACGAGATATGCTCTCTGTACTCAAGCCTTATGGTATTCCCCGTGCTAAAGCTTACTACCTGAATCAAGGAGAACATTTCTCTGCTCGGGAAATTATCAAGACTGTAGGCTTACCTTGCTTTGTTAAGGCAAACCGCTCTGGCAGTAGTATTGGCGTCTTCAAAGCTTATAGCGAAAAAGATATAGATGAGGCCATAGAGAAAGCCTTTCAGGTGGATAACGAGGTGATTATTGAGGAATTCCTCAAGGGTACAGAAGTCTCTGTAGGAGTAATTACCTACCGTGGAAAGAAGCGCGTACTACCTATTACTGAAATTGTCTCTGAGAATGATTTCTTTGACCACGAAGCCAAATACGAAGGTAAATCACAAGAGATTACACCCGCACGCCTGAGCGATGAAGAGCGCAAAAAAGTAGAAGAACTTGCCCTAAGAGTATATAACTTATTGCAGATGAAAGGATTCAGCCGTAGTGAATATATTATAGTAAATGGAATCCCCCATCTGCTAGAGATGAACACTACTCCTGGGCTTACCAAAGCTAGCATCCTCCCACAACAGGCTAAAGCTGCTGGAATTACACTTGCAAACCTCTTTGACAATGCCATTGAAGAAGCTTTGGATAATCATTAATTATCAATTGTTATTTTGTTATCAATAACAACTGACATTTCATAAAATGAGCAAAAAGAAAAAAGCCAATAGAGCCAAGAAAATAGGTCTTCCTCCGGGGAGCTTAATATATTTTGGAGAAAAGGAGAAACTCATTGATATAGATGTTATTTCATACTCTGATCATTCTTTTCATTCCCAAAAAGCAGGAACAGCACAGGAGGCTTTATCCCTAATCAAGGATGATTCTATCACTTGGATTAACATCAACGGACTGAATAACATCGAGGAAATACGCAAGATAGGAAGCTACACTCAACTGAACAACCTCCTTCTGGAAGATGTATTAGACACCCAGCATCGCCCTAAGATAGAATTCCTAGAAGAACATCTGTTGGTAATTATCAAGATGATTTACTACCAAGAGGAGGTGCTTATCTCTGAACACATTGCCTTATTATTAGGCAAGAACTACCTAATCACCTTTCAAGAATCTGAGGGAGGAGATGTATTTGAACCTATCCGTAGGCGAATTCAAGAAAGAGACACTCTTTTGAGAAAGTATTCGGTAGATTTCTTGCTTTTTGCTCTATTAGACGCTATTGTCGATAACTATTTAGTCATTTTAGATAAAGTAAATGACACTATTGAAGCCATCGAAGATGAAATTATCTCACATCCTCGTGAGGAAATGATATCAGAGATACAAATCCTTAAGAAACAAGGTAGCTTTCTGCAGAAATCTATCGCTCCTGCCCGTGAAGTAGTCGCTCGTATCGAGAAAAACATTCATCCTCTCATTCAAGAAGGAACAAAACCCTATTTCAGAGACCTACACGATCATATTGTACAAATTGTAGAAACACTCAATTCCTATCGAGATACCCTTTGGGGGCTCACCGATACCTATATGGGAGCGATGAGTAACAAGATGAATAATATTATGCGACTGCTAACGCTCATCTCCACTATCTTCATTCCTTTAACTTTTATTGTAGGGGTATATGGAATGAATTTTGAGCATATGCCCGAGTTGCATTACCCGTGGGCATATCCTATTGTATGGCTGATAATGATTGGCATAAGTATTGTAATGCTTATCTATTTCAAGCGAAAAAAATGGTTATAAATCCATTTATTAGTCTCTAAACTAAAACAGATGAGTCATATTTTTTACATCAAGAATACCCAGGTTCCCAAGGTAATGAGCCCTGAAGAACTACTGAACCTAGCTGGGGAAAACTTTGCTCAATTTACTATTGATGAGGATGATGAGGAGTTTGATGAAATCATACAGACGCCCTTAGATAGATTTAACTTTATGATACTGGGGCAAGAGAACATCAGTGGGCGAGGCTTTGAGTGCACTTATAGTAAGGAGAACAATACCTACCTTGTACGAGCTTTCACTCCTAGTACAGAGGCTGACTGGCTGAGTGCCTTTCTCTTTATAAAGAAATTAGCAACCTTTCTTAACACCAATGTTACTGATGAGGAGGGAGAAGTATACAAGGCTGACAATATCACCTACAACTATCGTGATAACATCGCATTTGGGGTAAAATGTTTTGAGAAAAACCCTGAAAAACATTTTATCTTTGGGGTACATCGTCCGATTTGCCTGTCAGAGGAGATTATTAGCAAACTTCTCTCTGCTCAGGACAAGGCAAAGGCTTTCAGTGATTTTGTAGAAGCACAACTCCAGCACAAAGATGTACATATTGCTAAGCAGAGTTTCTTCCGAAGAAATGACAACAAGACAAAAGATTCCAATGATGATCGTGTTGTATGTATGTATACCTTGACCCAGACAGTGCCTACGGTGCTCCCTTACGAATTTCCTCCATTTATAGATCCTACTAAGAGTGATTTATCCGAGGAAGATATCAAGTTATGGCGTATTTGCTTCCTTAGTTATGACAAAAATCGTCCTGAAGATGACCGATTTGATATTATTGGGGAGATGGATTACAAGACCTTTGTGGAGCAACTCCCTCTAGAGAAAATCCAAAAATTAGACGGGCATTATATGCTTTTTCAATTTAATTCCAGAGAAGAGTTAATTCCTTTCTTAGAGAAAGAAAATTTCTTAGGAAAAACTGAAAGTTTATTTTGAATAGAAAACTTATTCATTCTCGAAAAAAATACTCCTTAATTATTGACTTTTCATTATTAATTTTGTATTTTTGCGCTTTTGAAGAAACCATTTTTTGATAAAAACATTTCAAAATGAAAGATAATCATAAAAAAAGTGACGCTTTAGACTATCACGAATATCCCCAACCAGGGAAGATTGCGGTAGTACCTACCAAGAAACACGCCACACAGTATGACCTATCCCTTGCTTACTCGCCAGGGGTAGCAGAGCCTTGCTTAGCTATTGAAGAGAACAAAAATGATGCCTACCGATATACCAACAAAGGAAACCTTGTAGCGGTAATCTCCAACGGAACAGCCGTACTAGGACTTGGAAATATCGGGGCTGATGCAGCCAAGCCTGTAATGGAAGGTAAGGGATTACTCTTTAAAATTTTTGCGGATATTGACGTTTTTGACATAGAGGTAAATGCTACTGATGTAGATACTTTCGTTAATACTGTTAAAGCTATTGCTCCTACTTTCGGAGGAATCAACTTGGAGGATATCAAGTCTCCAGAAGCCTTCGAGATTGAGCGTAGGCTTAAAGAAGAGCTTGATATTCCTGTAATGCACGATGACCAGCACGGTACCGCCATTATCTCAGCAGCAGCACTAAAAAATGCTCTAGAGATTGTAGGAAAAGATATTGATAAGGTAAAAATTGTAGTAAATGGAGCAGGAGCTGCAGCTATTTCTTGTACTCGACTCTACATTGCCTTAGGAGCAGACCCTAAAAATATTGTTATGTGTGACAGTAAAGGGGTTATCCGTAAGGACAATCCTAACTTGGATTATCTCAAGGCTGAATTTGCTACAGATAGAGACTTGCACACCCTTGCTGAGGCTATGAAAGATGCTGATGTATTCATCGGTCTTTCCAAAGGAAATGTGGTAAGCCCCGAAATGCTACTTTCTATGGCGAAGGATCCCATAGTATTTGCTATGGCTAATCCCACTCCTGAAATTGCTTACGACTTAGCTATCCAGACCCGCTCTGATATTATTATGGCAACTGGACGTTCCGATACACCTAACCAAGTGAATAATGTATTAGGATTCCCCTTTATCTTCCGAGGTGCTTTAGACGTTCGTGCAACCAAAATCAATGAAGAAATGAAGCTTGCGGCTGTACACGCCCTAGCTGATTTGGCTAAGAAGAGTGTGCCAGACCAAGTAAACCTTGTATATGGAGGAATCAACCTAACTTTTGGAAAAGAGTACATCATTCCTAAGCCTTTTGACCCACGTTTAATTTATGAAGTTCCTCCTGCTATTGCCAAAGCCGCAATGGACTCTGGAGTGGCTCAGAAGCCTATTACCGATTGGGATGCTTATCGTGAACAACTAATGGATAGGCTCGGAGGCAGTAACCGAGAAATCCGTGCACTGCAAGACCGTGCCCGCCAAAATCCTAAGCGTGTGGTATTCCCTGAGGCTGATATTCTAGAGGTGCTCAAGGCTGCTCAGCGCGTTTATCAAGAAGGAATTGCTATCCCTGTACTCCTAGGACACAAAGAAGTAATCCTTGCCTATATGGAAGAACTTGGCTGGGAAGCAAACCTAGAAATTATTGACCCTAAGAGCGACGAAGAAGCTAATCGTCGCAAGTCCTTTGCTGATATCTATTGGAAAAAAAGATCTCGTAAAGGAATTACCCAGATTAATGCCCTACGCCTAATGCGTGAGCGCAATTATTTTGGGGCAATGCTTGTTAATACAGGACAAGCAGATGCTATGATTACAGGTTACTCTCGTTCTTATCCACAAGTTATTCGTCCTATTCTGGACTTAGTAGAAAAAGAAGAAGGTTTCAACCGTATTGCAGCTACTAGTATCCTTATCACCAAGAGAGGTCCTTTGTTCCTATCTGATACTACAATGAATCCTAATCCTTCCTCAGAGGACTTGAGTGTTATCACACTCGCTACTGCTGAGAAAGCTAAGATGTTCGGACTAGACCCTGCCATTGCGCTCCTCTCCTATTCTAACTTTGGTTCTGCTCCTTCTGAAAGTACCCAGAAAATTAGCAAAGCAGTTGCCTATCTGCATAAGAATTATCCTAACTTAGTAGTAGATGGAGAAGTACAGGTGGATATTGCTCTCAATCCAGAGAAAATGGCTGCTGCCTTCCCTTTCTCAAAACTTAATGGAAAAGCCGCCAATATACTAATATTCCCTAACTTAGAGTCTGCCAATATTACCTATAAGATTATGAAGGAATCTGATGGGCTTAACTCCATAGGTCCTATTATCTTAGGACTCTCCAAGCCTATCCATATTACTCTGATGAATGCCAGTGTAGATGAAATGGTAAACCTTACTACTTTTGCTGTTGTGGATGCACAAGAGAGAGAAAGAAGAAAATAACAATTACTTTATTTATATTAAGAGGCTATCTTTTAGATAGCCTCTTATTTTAGGTAATTATTTCTTCATTATCTGTGCTAGGATTGTTGGATCCTTGATTTTGTCATCTTCGGCGAGCAAACGCATCTTAGAGATGATTTCTGCTGACTTAGGATCATCATCTACAAAAGGTAAGAATACACGTCCTCGATGCTGGCTCTGTACAGCTATGATATTGAGCTGTAAACCTCCTTGGCTGACCATACCACTGCCCAAGTGAATGCTGTAGTCGTCTAGCTTACCCTTGATAAGAATATGGCGTTCTTTCACCTCCACATTAGAAAGCTTGAATAGGCGAGCACTTTCTTTGGCTAAAGCTCCTCGCATTTGCATCGTACTGTGGCTAGCTTCTGGATCCACGCCTCCTACGTGAGCTACACTCACCACCAAATCCACATCACGCATCACCTCGCTGAAGATTACCGGATTAATCTCCTTCATCGGCACTTCCTTGCCGTCCTTGAGATTGTAGAAGACTACATATTCCAATGTTGGAGCTTCCACATCCGAAGGGGTATACCAGTCGGCTACTGCGTAGATAGTCGCACGGAAACCTTCCTTATGATATACTCTTTGGAGACCCTCCTCGTAATTCACCGTCCAGCCACGACTACGAAGCAGTGCCACGGTCTTTTGAGGCTGTACTTGGTGACCTTGGTAGCGCTCACTGCGGTTGCTGGTCTCTAGCTCGTCTTTGGTAGGGATATAAAGTTCACGGAATACCTGCTTGAAAGGTTGTTTGAGTTCCTTGTCAAAGAGATACTTTTGGTACAAATCCCATTGTACCGCATAGAATAGGTGGCTTGGGTGAGCAATCAGCAGTTTGTCATCCGCTTTGAGGGCTACCTTTTCACCTTCCGCATTGAGCAAATATCCGTCTTGCCAGAAGCCGGAAGCCTGTGTCTCTGGATTGAAGAGCACGAGCTTGCTAAGCATTGCTTTCACCACAGGGTGCTCTAGGATTTTTGCCAATTCGGCGGCTGTAAAGAGCGTTTGTGAAAGCATCGCTTGTTCCAAAGATAGGCGAGTACGGCTATACTGCTTAGTAAGGTAGGTTTTGTTATCCTTGAGGGCTTCAACTTCCTTGTTCTTCTTATACTTATCAGGGATAGACTTGAGGATCTTGTCGCCTTTGGTAACGATAATATCCGCCTTGCCCTCCTCATCAACCACCAACTGGAGCTGAGTGTCATCTATAACAAGGGTTGATTTCTCCATAATCTGTTGGGTAGCCTTGGCTTCCATTGCCCAGCTAAAGCGGATACTGTCCTCATAGCCTGCATTGCGGGAGAGGT
>NZ_CAURLX010000031.1:0-27927 GCF_963525585.1 uncultured Capnocytophaga sp.
GTGCGTGAGGTCGCTGGTTCGAGTCCAGTCATCCCGACTATTTTTTAATCTACTTCACAAAAATGTTTCACAGATACATAAAAATAGTTCTGGCGGTACTACTCATCGCCTTTGCTGTTTATCAATTTACTTTAGGTAAGATTGGAAACGGAATTTTTTTAATACTTCTTGCAGCTTTCCCTATATTATTTTATTTTAGGAATGAATTTCTCTTATTAGCTTTCCTAAGGCTTCGAAAGCAAGATATGGAAGGAACTAAAAAGTGGCTTGATAAGATAAAGAATCCTGAAACAGCTCTTATAAAAAAGCAAAGAGGTTATTATAATTATCTATATGGGCTTATTTTCTATCAAATTAATTTGACCCAAGCTGAAAAATATTTCCGAACAGCCTTAAAGTATGGTCTAAATATGAATTATGATGAGGCAATGGCTAGGCTAAGTATAGCTGGAATTCTTATGCAAAAGAGACGAAAAAGAGAAGCTCAAGAGTTCCTATCACAAGCTAAAAAATTAGACAAACAGAACTTACTAAAGGATCAAATCCGAATGATGCAAGAGCAAATGAAGAAAATATGAAAATATAATGATAATTAATAAAAAATAAATAGAGGATGTCAAAAGAAACATCCTCTATTTATTTTTTACTTTAGAGTTTCTTTTAACCAATCAAAAAAGGTTCGTTGCCACAGTAGTGCATTCTGAGGCTGTAATACCCAGTGGTTTTCATCAGGAAAATAGAGAAGTTTGCTCTTAATACCTCTAAGCTGAGCAGCTGTAAAGGCTTGAAATCCTTGTTCTTCAGGTACGCGGTAGTCTTTTCCTCCGTGTATCACTAGAATAGGGGTATCCCAATTACCTACTTTTTCAATAGGATTAAATTCGGTATAAGCCTTTTGAGCAATAGGATTATTTTTGTCCCAATAAGCACCTCCAAATTCGTGATAATTGAAGAAAATTTCTTCAGTAGTACCCAGCATACTTTGCGTATTGAATACTCCACAATGAGCAATAAAAGTCTTAAATCGTTTGTTATGAATGCCAGCAAGATAATAGACAGAATATCCTCCATAGCTGGCTCCTACAGCTCCCAAGCGTTGTGTATCCACATAAGGTTCCTTGGAGATGTCATCAATAGCAGCTAAATAATCTCGCATAACTTGTCCTCCCCAGTCTCCACTAATTTCGGCATTCCAAGCTACTCCGTGTCCAGGCATTCCCCTTCGGTTGGGAGCTATTACAATATAACCTTTTGAAGCCATTAATTGTAGGTTCCAACGGAAACTATAGAACTGAGTAAGAGCTGACTGAGGACCTCCTTGACAGTAGAGTAAAGTAGGATATTTCTTCTTAGGATCAAAATCAGGAGGGTAGATTACCCAAGCAAACATATCCTTCCCATCAGTAGTTTTTATAATACGTTCTTTGACAGGGCATTTAGCAATATTTTCATATAAATTATCGTTGATATGAGAGAGTTGTTTTACCTCTAGAGGGGCTTTTTTTCCTGTAATATCAACTGTATATATTTCAGTAGCTCTGTTCATATCATTTCGAGAAACCACTAGGAGATTCCCAGATTGCCCTAGAATATGTCCAATATCAAAGATTCCTTTGGTGAGTTGTTTAGGAAAAGGATTTTTAGCAAAAGGTTCTATTTCAAAGAGTTGTTGAGTCCCATTGGTAGCAGTAATAAAATAGATTTTTTTTCCATCATTACTCCAGATATAGCTAAAAACGGTATTATCCCAATTTTTGGTGATATTTATCTTTTTACTATTTTGTAGGATGTATAGGTCATTTTTATCAGCTTCATTGCCATCGTGTTCCATACTCAACCAAGCAAGAATACCATCTTTATTAAAGGAAGGATAAGTATCATAGCCCATCATCCCTTCAGTAAGATTGATAGTTGTTTTCTTATCAATATCATATTCATAGATATCAGTATTAGTACTCACAACATATTCTGTACCCACCTTAGGCTTAGTTACATAGAGAACTTTTTTTCCATCATTGCTCCATATATAATCCTCACTCCCTCCTGAAGGAAGTTGAGGGCAATAATAGGGAAGTCCCTCCATAATATCAGTTTGCTTCCCTGTAGCTACATCTTCTACAAATACGTGGTTATAAGCTCCTTCATTCCATTTGTCCCAGTGGCGATGGTCTAGAGCATTATAAACCTTTCCTGAAGATTTTTCTAAATCTTTATAGAAGTCTTTAGCAAGAGTAGGCGTCATTTTTACCTCTTTATCCACTAATTTTAGACTTTTGTCAGCATTGAACTTAGTGGTAAGTAACTCTATTTCTTCTTTAGTAATAGCAATAGGAGTTCCTCCCTTGATGGGAAGTTTGAAGAATTCCTTTTTGAAAGAATTTTCAACAATATTTGGTGTAGAAACACTCAAAAGGACAAAATTCTTATCAGGGGAGAGTCCTATCCCACTTACACGATGTAGCTCCCATAACTTTTCAGGCGTTAAGAGTTGCTGAGAATAAGCACTATACCCCATAAAAGCTGTAAGTAATAATATGATTTTTCTCATAACATATATAATTAGAAATCTTTATCATTGCTCAAAGAAGAATTAAGTTGTTATTATATTTAGGAAAACATATCTTTTACTTTCTCAAAAAAGCTTTTATCAGATTTGTCAGGATTAGGAGAAAAATTATCATCATCCAGCATCTTCTGGAAAAAGTTCTTTTGTTCTTTGGTAAGCGTTTTAGGCGTCCAAACATTCACATGTACAATAAGGTCTCCAGTACCATACCCATTGATATTAGGAAGTCCTTTTCCTTTCAGGCGAAGAATCTTTCCTGATTGGATTCCTTCCTCTAACTTGATACGAACTTTTCCTGTAGCTGTTTCTATTTCCTTGGAAGTACCTAGTACAGCTTCAGGCATACTGATGTATAGGTCAAGGTGGAGATTTTCTCCTTCTCGTTTGAGGGTTTCGTGTTCTATTTCTTCAATAAGAACTAACAAATCTCCAGCGATACCGTTATTGCCAGGAGCTTCATTTCCTTTTCCAGAAACTTTCAGTTGCATTCCATCCATCACCCCTGCAGGTATTTTGATAGAAACAGTTTCTTCGGTGCTTTTAAGTCCTTGAGCATCGGTATCATTAGCTTTTTTATCAACTACTTCACCACTTCCCCCGCAACTAGGACAAGGAGAAGAGGTTTGCATACGACCTAGTACTGTATTTACCTCCCGAACAATACTTCCATTTCCGTGGCAATTACTACAGCTTTTGTAAGTAGTCCCTTCAGCTTTGATTTTTCGCTGTACTTTAACCTTCTTTTCTACTCCAGTGGCAATATCACTTAGGCTAAGCTTTACCCGAATGCGGAGATCTCCTCCTTTTACACGGTAGGAACGAGAGTTTCCTCCTCCAAAACCTCCAAAACCTGTAAATCCGCTGAAATGTCCTCCAAAAATATCTCCGAAATTACGGAAAATATCTTCCATTGTAGAGCTGTATCCACCTCCAGCTCCCCCTTCAAAGGCAGCGTGACCAAATTGGTCATACTGAGCGCGTTTTTGTTCGTCACTTAGTACTTCATAAGCCTGAGCGGCTTCTTTGAATTTTTCTTCTGCATCTTTATCACCAGGGTTTTTATCTGGGTGGTATTCTAAGGCTTTTTTACGGTAGGCTTTCTTAATCTCAGCACTACTTGCACTTTTGCTAACGCCTAAAATTTCGTAATAATCTCTTTTCATCTATTTAATTCGGTTCGCTAAAAGGATTTATTGTCCTACAACTACTTTAGGATAACGGATGATTTTTTCACCCAATTTGTATCCTTTTTCTAAGACATCAATAACCTTTCCACTAAGTTCTGCAGAGGGAGCTGCTACCTGTGTAATTGCCTCATGAATTTCGCTATCAAAAACATCAGAAGCAGCTACAGGGATTTCTTCTAGTCCTTTTGACTTGAGAGTATTGAGGAATTTGTTGTAGATAAGCTCAACACCTCGTATCAGATTTTCATCGCCAGACTTGGAGATTTCGGCTAGAGCTCTGTCAAAATCATCTAGGATAGGAAGCATTGTGAGTATGACATCTTGTCCTGCTGATTTGAGTAATTCTATGCGCTCTTTGGCAGTTCTTCTTTTATAGTTTTCAAATTCGGCAAAAAGACGCATAAACTTATCTTTTTCTTTATGAAGCTCATTCTCTAGAATAGAAATTGCTTGATCAGCATCTCCATTATCTTTGGGTGCCTCAGCCTTAGGAGAAGGAACTTCCTGTGCAGTTTCTTCAGCAGTTATAGGCTCATTTGCCTCAGTTGTGTTAGAAGGCTCCTCTGGTGTATGGTGTTCTTCTTCAATGATTTCTGCGTCTTGATATTCTGCATCATATAGAGAAGCATCGTCAAAAGAATCCTCGTGAGGATTATGGGTGTTTTCCGTACTCATTCTTAAATTATTTTTTTATTTAGTATATCAAAAGCTTTGCCAAAAAATAAAAAGTGACAAAATGGCATATTTAGTTTGTGTAGTATATTTTTACTTTTTAGGATGGAACTTTCTATGTTTTCTTTTCTTGGTAAGGTAACGGAATCGTAAATCATCATAATAGAGCCCAGATAGGAGTATCACAATAGCAAAAAGTAAAGTTTTGAATCCTAATCCCATTTCTATATATGAAAAACCTGCAAAAAAACCTCCTAGGAAGAAAAAAATAACAATAGAGAGGCGTAACTTGATGCTATTTTTTATCTTTTGTTCCTGCTGAAAGTAATTATTCCTTTTCAGATAGAATAATTGGGAAAGTTCAATACCTAAATCTGTAAAAAGTCCCGTTAAGTGAGTGGTGCGAACACTGGCATTGGATATCTTAGTTACAAATGAATTCTGTAATCCCATTGCATAAAGCAACATAAAAGTAGTGACTTCGTGAGGAAAATCTTTATTAATATGATTGAATAGGACTACTCCTCCTAGCACTAAGCATTCTAATAGAGTAGGGCGGAAGTACTTATTCTGCTGCTTGTGATAATTGGCATCTTCTATAAGCCAACCAGAGGTAAAAGATCCTAAAAGGAAGCAAATGATATACAGCAAATAGATGGTTCCTTTCCAAAAATCAGCAATAGACATATCATAAATGAAAAAAGCGAAGTGCCCCGTAACATTGGTGGTAAGCCTACTGAGGAAGAGAAATCCTACTACATTGACCATACCAGCCACAAAGGAGAGCACTACAGCTATTTCCAAGTTATTTTTGGCAGAACGATTTTTGCCTTGATGCCTGAACATTATGAAAAATAAGCTTTTAGATAGAGCTTTTAAATTGTTCTAAGAAGCGGATATCATTTTCATAGAAAGTACGGATATCCCCTATTTGATATAGGAGCATAGCTACTCGTTCTAAGCCAATTCCAAAAGCAAATCCTGTATATTCTTCGGGGTCTATATTACAGTTCTTTAGTACATTAGGGTCAGTCATCCCACATCCCATAATCTCAAGCCATCCTGTTCCCTTGGTGATTCTATAATCAATTTCATTATTCAATCCCCAATAAATATCTAATTCGGCACTAGGCTCAGTGAAAGGAAAGTAGGAGGGGCGTAAGCGGATTTTGGACTTTCCAAACATCTCTTGAGTGAAATATAAAAGAGTCTGTTTTAAATCGGCAAAAGAAACTCCTTTATCTATATAAAGCCCTTCTATCTGATGAAATAAACAATGAGAACGAGCCGATACATCTTCATTACGATAAACTCTACCAGGGGCAATAATACGAATAGGAGGCTGGTGATTCTCCATATAACGAACCTCTACAGAACTAGTGTGTGTATGTAGGAGTATATCAGGGTTCGTTTGTATAAAGAAAGTATCTTGCATATCTCTTGCAGGATGGTACTCAGGTAAGTTTAGTGCTGTGAAATTATGCCAATCATCCTCAATTTCAGGACCTTCAGCAATACTAAAACCTACATTGGAGAAAATTTCTATTATTTTGTTCTTAATTAGAGAGATAGGGTGCCTTCCTCCTATGTGAATAGGGAAAGCAGGGCGAGAAAGGTCATTATACTGAGTAGTAGCCACATTCTCTCCTGAAAGCTTTTCTTTTAGGGCATTTATCTTTGCTTCTGCTTTGTTCTTTAGTTCATTGATAATCTGACCAAAGTCCTTTTTCTCTTCTTTAGGAACTTCCTTGAATTGGGCAAAAAAATCATTAAGAAGTCCTTTTTTTCCAAAGTACTCAATGCGAAACTGTTCTAATTCTTCCTTTTTTTCAGTAGCAAAAGCCTCTACACGTGCAATATGTTCTTTTATTTTATCTATCATAAAAAAGCAAATTTCAATATATGATTGTGGTTAAATTTTCTCTACACGGCGTGAATGCCTGCCTCCCTCGAACTCTGTGGTAAGGAAAGTCTTCACCATTTCAATAGCTTGTTCTATAGCTGTGAATCGGGCAGGAATACTGATAACATTGGCGTCATTATGCAGGCGAGCAAGGGAAGCAATTTCCTTTGTCCAGCATACAGCACAGCGCACTTTGGCGTGCTTGTTAGCTGTCATTGCTACACCATTTCCACTTCCACAAATGAGGATTCCTACTTGGGCTTCTCCCTTATCAATAAGCTCTCCTACAGGGTGGGCAAAATCAGGATAATCTACACTCTCACAGAGGTCTGTACCTACATTGATTACTTCATAATTCTCCTTTTTAAGGAAAGCAATAATGGCTTCTTTGTAGTGAGTACCAGCGTGATCATTTCCAATAACAATTTTCATTAGTGCGTCTTTTTAGGGTGCAAAGATACATCTTTTTTAATAGTTTTGAAAAATATTCTCGAGAAAAATTGTACTTTTGCAAAAGATTATGCTTCCTTGACCTTTGGGCTAATCTCTTTATTAAATATAATTCCAATGAAGCTCACCTTTTTAGGTACAGGTACCTCACAAGGGGTTCCTGTAATAGGGATGAATACCCCTGTAGCACATAGTAAAGATAAGAAAGACAAGCGATTACGTACTTCAGCTCTTCTTTCTTGGGGAGGAGTAAATGTAAATATAGATTGTTCTCCAGACTTTCGCCAACAGATGTTACGACATAAAGTTCAGCATCTGGAGGCTATTCTTTTTACACACGAGCACGCTGACCATACTGCAGGCTTGGATGATATTCGTCCTTTTGTACATAAGCAAGGAGATATGCCTATCTATGGACTTCCTAGGGTAATTGAACAGTTGCGTATTCGTTTTGCTTATATTTTTGCTACCGAAAATCGTTATGCAGGAGCTCCTTCTGTAAAAGTTTTTGAGGTAGAAGATACCACTCCTTTTGTTCTATTTGGTAAAGAAGTGATTCCTATTGCAGTGCAACACGGGACACTTCCTATTTTAGGATATCGGATAGGAAATATGGCTTATATTACAGATGCAAAAATTATTGAAAAAGAACAACTTTCTAAGCTTTATAAGGTGGATACTCTTGTGCTAAATGCTCTCCGAAAAGCACCTCATCCTACTCACTTGAATATAGAGGAAGCTCTAGAGCTTATAAAAGAAATTCGCCCCCGACAGACCTTTCTCACTCATATTAGTCAAACAATGGGATTTCATAGTCTTGTACAAAAGGAGCTTCCTCCTTATGTATTCCTAGCATATGATAATCTGGTGGTTACTATAAAAGATTAGGAGGCATTTCTGCCCCCTAATTTTTAATGTTTTATTCTATAGGTTTGATACTAATAGCATAACCTCCTCCAGAGGCTGCTGTGAGCTTGAGCTTAGTTTTATGATTTACTTTTTGCTTGAAAATTTTATAAGATTTGGCATTATGCTTATAGCTAGCATCTTTTCCATCTACATAGAGGGTAGCTTCATAATTCTTACCTTTGTCTAAAAAGTTCAATAATAATTCGGAATTGTGTCCGTTTTCATTGGCAGTACAGCCTATGTACCATCGGTTACTATGCTTATCCTTACGGGCTATGGTGATGTATTTACCTGGTTCAGCTTCCAGATAAACACTTTTCTGCCAATCTACAGGAACTTCCTTGATAAACTCAAGAGCATCAGGGAATTTTTCATAATTTTCAGGGAGGTCAGCAGCCATTTGTAGAGGGCTATACATTGTTACATATAACCCCAATTGCTTTGCTAGGGTACTGCTTACTTTGTGAGGATTTTCGGGATTCACATTTACAATATCAGTTTCAAAGATACCTGGGGTGTAGTCCATAGGACCTCCTTGTAAGCGGGTAAAAGGAAGAATAGTAGTGTTGAAAGGTTTTACGGTTTCTAAGGCTTCATATTCGGTGCCTCGTGCAGATTCGTTACCAATAAGATTAGGATAGGTACGGCACAAGCCAGTAGGGCGTACTGCCTCGTGAGCATTGACCATAATTTTATGCTTAGCGGCTTCTTTAAGAGCATAGAGATAGTGATTCACAGCCCATTGTCCGTAATGATGTTCGCCACGAGGGATAATACTTCCTACATAACCACTTTTTACAGAATTATATCCATAATCATTCATCAGCTGATAGGCTTTTTCCATATGGCGTTCGTAGTTACGTAAGGAAGCGGAAGTTTCGTGGTGCATCATTAGTTTTACACCTTTACTATGAGCATAATCGTTAAGATCTTTGAGGTCAAAGTCAGGATAAGGAGTTACAAAATCAAAAACATAATCCTTGGAATGGTCAAACCAGTCTTCCCAACCAATATTCCAGCCTTCTACCAATACTTGATCAAATCCGTGCTTAGCAGCAAAGTCTATATAACGGCGTACTTTCTGATTATTAGCTGCGTGAGTGCCATTAGGTTTTGTTTTTTTATAATCTACTTTATCTAGGTCAATAGTAGGGAGGTCATTGGTATAAGCCCAAGATGATTTTCCTGTAATCATTTCCCACCAAACGCCTATATATTTTACGGGTTTTATCCAAGAGGTGTCTGGTAGGGCACAAGGATCATTTAGGTTTAGAATTAAGCGAGAGGCAAGTATATCACGAGCGTCATCACTGACCATTATGGTACGCCAAGGAGTATGATAAGGAGTATATAGGTGTCCTTTGTTTCCTTGAGCATCAGGGGTAAGGTGTGATTGGAAGATGAATTTTTTATCGTCCAGATTCAAGTGCATACAGGGATAATTCACTAGAGCAGCCTCGTGCAAGTTGATATATAAGCCGTCTTGGCTTTTCATCATCAGAGAGGTCTGTACTCCAGTAGGAGAGAAAGGAGTCTGGCAGACGTTTTTAATCACAGCCTGAGGCATTTGCTCACGAATCTGGGAGAGCTTACACTCAGTATAGTCATATTCTTGTGTATCATAATCTCCTGGAATCCACCAAGCGGTATGGTCTCCTGCCATAGCAAATTGGCTAAGCTCTTCTGAAATTACAAAATAAGTAAGTTCTTTCTGCTGGGGGAACTCATATCGGAAGCCTACCCCTTCATTATATACACGAAAGCGAATATTCATCTTTCGGAGGGAGGTAGTTTGTTCTAGAGAAACTAATAATTCGTTATAGTGGTTAAGAATCTCTGTTTCTTCTCCCCATACAGGTTGCCAAGTTTCTTTGAAGTTTGTCTTTTGAGCATCTAGAATTTTAAAATTCTCAGTAAGGGATTCGCTTCCCTTTAGTAGGAAACCTAAGCTACTCTCCTTAATAACAGGTTTGTTCTTATAGCTGATTTTATAAAAAGGGACCCCCTGTTTATTCAGGGAAAAAGAAACAACCACATTCCCATTGGGAGAAGCTTGTTCTTGCGCTACAATAGGAATAAAAGTACTTACAAAAAACGAAGTAAGCACACCTAATAATATTCGCTTCATTAGTATTTTGATTAAGGTTACTGAGGTGCAAGATACAATTTTTTTTTCATATTATAAAAATAAAATAGCAAAAAGATATTTAAAAAAACACAAAAACTATTGAGATAAAATAATTCATAGTTCTATAACTTTGGCATATTAATTGCCCTTATATAAGGGTCAGTATTGAAGGAGAATGTTAAATGTCTGATTTTGAATATAATTGATGAATTGAATCTTCTTTTTCAGAAAAATAAATACAAAAACAACTGACAAAATTACATAAATACTCATTATAAAAAATGAAAATAGGAAATTTTGACAGCTTTCTACAAGGGGAAGATTTCACTGAGAATACAGAAATAATCTCTATCAACACAGGAGAGGACAGATTGACTCTACAGGAACCACTCCCAGAGGTACTATCCATTCTTCCTCTGAAAAATACAGTTCTTTTCCCAGGAGTGGTACTTCCTATTACCATTCGTAGAGAAGCTTCTATGCAACTAATAAAAGAGGCTATGGATACCAAATATATAGGAACCATTAGCCAAAAAAATGATATTGAAAATCCACAAAAAGAAGATATCTATAGAGTAGGAACGGTAGCACGTATCCTCAAAACGTTAAAAATACCTGATGGGAGCCTTACTATTTTTGTACAAGGAACATGTCGTTTTCAGGTAGAAGAATTCGTGGAGGAACAGCCTTATTTTAAAGCTAGAGTAAGAGAAATAACAGAGATAAGACCCTCAGAGGAGGATGAGCAGTTCTCCGCCACAATGGAAGTACTCAAGGATATTTCTTTGCGTTTGCTTAAGGAAATGTCCAATACCTCCTATGAACTTCCTTTTACTATCCAGAATATAGAGGATGATCCTACTCTTATCAATTATCTAGCTTCTTATTCTCCTCTTTCGGTAGAGGAAAAACAAGAAATCCTAGAACAAGATAGCTTCCTTACAAGAGCTTGGGCTATTATTAAGTACTTTGGTGTAGAGATTCAGAAAGTTTCTCTACGAAAGGAAATTCAGAATAAAGTACATAAGGATTTTGATAAGCAACAGCGTGATTTCTTCTTACATCAGCAAATCCAAGCTATTCAAAAGGAATTAGGCAATGAATCTTTTGAAGCAGATATTGATAAGTTCAGGGAGCAAGCTAAAAAGAAACAATGGAACGAAAAAATCCAAAAGCACTTTGAAAAAGAATTGGCAAAAATCCAGCGAATGAGTCCTCAGATGCCAGATTATGCGATTCAACGTAATTATATTGATTTGCTTTTAGACTTACCTTGGAATGAATATTCTAAAGATAAATTTGATCTTAAGAAAGCCCAAAAGATATTAGATAAGGATCATTATGGCTTGGAAGATGTTAAGCGTAGAATCATTGAATACTTGGCTGTACTTAAGCTTCGTAATGATATGAAATCACCTATCTTATGCCTTTACGGACCTCCAGGGGTAGGGAAAACTTCTCTAGGACGTTCAATAGCTAAGGCTTTGGGTAGAGAGTATGTACGAATGTCCTTAGGGGGCTTACGTGATGAAGCAGAAATACGAGGACATAGAAAAACTTACATAGGAGCTATGCCAGGACGCATTCTTCAACTGATTAAAAAAGCAGGAAAGTCTAATCCCGTATTTGTATTGGATGAGCTAGATAAGCTTAGCAATGGTTACGGAGGAGATCCTTCTTCAGCAATGCTTGAAGTACTTGATCCTGAGCAGAATAATGAGTTCTATGATAATTTCCTTGAAATAGGTTATGACCTTTCCAAGGTAATGTTCATAGCTACAGCTAATGACCTCAGTACCATACAACCTGCCCTACGTGATAGGATGGAAATTATCAATGTTTCTGGTTATACAATTGAGGAAAAGATAGAAATAGCAAAGCATTTTCTACTTCCTAAAATATTGAAAGAACATGGAGTAGATGCCAAGCAGATACAGTTAGGCAAGAAGGAAATAGAGCGTATAATAGAAGGTTATACAAGAGAATCAGGCGTAAGAAGTCTAGAAAAACAGATAGCTAAGATTGTTCGTTATATAGCTAAGTCTATCGCAATGGAGGAAGAATTCAATCCTAAGGTCTCTACAGATGATATCAGTAAAATACTTGGGATAGCTACAATGGAGAGGGATAAATATGAAAATAATGAAGTGGCTGGTGTGGTAACTGGTTTAGCTTGGACGAGTGTGGGGGGAGATATTCTTTTTATAGAATCCACACTTTCGAAAGGTTCTGGAGGACTTACCATTACAGGAAACTTAGGAACAGTGATGAAAGAATCTGCTACAATAGCCTTGGAGTACATTAAGGCACACGCAGAACAATTTGGCTTGGATGAAAGGCTCTTTGAGCAATATAAGATACATATGCATATTCCAGAAGGAGCGACTCCTAAGGATGGACCTAGTGCAGGAATTACAATGCTTACTTCTCTTTTGTCCTTACTGACCCAACGACGTGTGAAGAAGAATTTAGCAATGACAGGAGAGATTACCTTACGCGGGAAGGTACTTCCTGTAGGGGGAATCAAAGAAAAAATACTTGCCGCCAAGCGAGCAGGAATTAAGGAAATTATTCTATGTAAGGATAACCAGAAAGATATTAATGAAATAAAGCAAGACTATCTACAAGGACTTACATTTCATTATGTAACAGAGATGGAGGAAGTGATAAGTCTTGCCATTACAGATGAGAAAGTGAAAAATCCTAAAATATTTACTTTCACCACTTCTGAAAAATCCTAAATATTGAAAAGTAAAGAAAAATATATATTTTCTTTAACAGTTATATTGAAATAAATCGGTTATTTTTGCCCAATTAATAAAATAAAGTTTTTATGACAAAAGAACAATTTTTGCAAGAAGCAGAAGAAAAAATCAATGCTTTGACAGAAAAAATCAATACGCTAACAAAAAGTGTAGGTATTGAAACAGGAGATCTTAAAGAAAAAGCCCAACAAGAACTCAATAAGCTATTAGCTGACAAATCCTCTCTTTCTGAAAAATTTGAAGCTCTTAAGAATGCTGGAGATGATAAATGGGAAGAAGCTAAAAAGGCTTTCTCTGATGTTACCTCTTCTTCTCTTTCAGAAGGAATACAAAAGGGGATAGATGCTGTTAAAAATCTATTCTAAGAAAAAGTATTTTAATGAATGAAAAAATCCGCTTAAAAGGCGGATTTTTTGCCAAAAAAATTGTATCTTTGCCAGCTTTAAATAAAGATTATGTTTGATAATTTAAGTGATAAATTAGATAAAGCACTACATATTCTTAAGGGACACGGACAGATTACAGAAATAAATGTAGCTGAAACTCTTAAGGAGGTGCGTCGAGCCTTATTGGATGCCGATGTAAATTATAAGATAGCAAAAGAATTTACCTCCAAGGTAAAAGAAAAAGCACTCGGACAGAATGTATTAACTACCTTACAACCAGGACAGTTAATGGTTAAAATTGTTCGTGATGAGCTTACTGAGCTAATGGGAGGAGACGCCACAGGAGTCAATCTTAATGGGAATCCGGCTGTAATCTTGATGTCAGGATTACAAGGGTCAGGAAAAACTACTTTCTCTGGAAAATTAGCAAATTTTCTTAAAAATAAGAAGAGTAAAAAGCCTCTTCTGGTAGCTTGTGACGTTTATCGCCCAGCTGCGATTGACCAGTTGCATATTGTTGGAGAGCAAGTAGGAGTAACTGTTTTCTCTGAAAAAGGCAATAATAATCCTGTCGAAATTGCTCGAAAAGGGGTAGAATATGCTAAAAGCAATGGCTTCAATGTGGTAATTATAGACACCGCAGGGCGCTTGGCTGTAGATGAGCAAATGATGAAAGAAATTGCTGAAATACATAAAGCAGTATCTCCTCAAGAGACACTATTTGTGGTAGATGCAATGACAGGGCAAGACGCTGTTAATACAGCTAAAGCTTTTAATGATGTATTGGATTTTGACGGAGTTATCCTTACTAAATTAGACGGTGACACACGAGGAGGGGCGGCTATCTCTATTAAGTCGGTAGTTAATAAGCCTATTAAGTTTGTAGGAACAGGGGAGAAGATGGACGCTATAGATGTGTTCTATCCTGCTCGTATGGCAGATAGGATTCTCGGGATGGGCGACGTTGTCTCTTTGGTGGAGAGAGCTCAGGAACAGTTTGATGAAGAGCAAGCTCGCAAGCTACAGAAAAAAATAGCAAAAAATCAGTTTGGTTTTGATGATTTTCTTTCTCAGATTCAGCAAATCAAAAAAATGGGAAGTATGAAAGACCTCTTGGGAATGCTTCCAGGAGTAGGAAAAGCAGTAAAAAACCTTGATATAAGTGATGATGCTTTTAAATATATAGAGGCTATTATCTATTCAATGACTCCTGCAGAACGCTCAAATCCGGCTATTATCAATACCTCTCGTAAGAACCGTATTGCTAAGGGAAGTGGGCGAAATATCAATGAAGTGAATCAGCTTCTTAAGCAATTCGACCAAATGAGTAAAATGATGAAGATGATGCAAGGAGGAGGAGCTAAGCAAATGATGCGTATGATGCAAGGAATGCCAGGAGGAATGCCTAAATTCTAAAAATAAATAAGATAATAAAATAAAAATGTCAGAAAGTTCACAATTATTAACAGATAAATACTTTCACTTTATTCGTAAAGTGGTAGCTTCTGGAATCGTTTTTTGTTTAAAAGATGAAAAAGAATATGCAGCAGCTTGTACATCTTCTCAGTTTGAAGCTGAAGATGGGGAGGAAGTGGCAGTAATTCCTTTTTGGTCGGAGAAAGAATATGCACAGAATTGCGTACAAGAAGAGTGGGAAGATTATAAAGTATCAGAGATTCCTCTGGCTGACTTTATGGAAAATTGGTGTTTGCATCTTCTAGAGGAAGATACTGTAGCAGGGATAGATTTTGATGAAGATCTTTTTGGTTATGAAGAACATCCTATTCATTTGCTTAAAGAGCTTATCGCTGAAGTAGAGTCAAATAAACTGAATCTAACTTTCCAGAGCTTTTCTTCTTTGAATGATTTGAGAGATTATCTACAAGAAATAGAACAGGATTAAAAATCATCAAATTAAGAAAAGTCAGAATAGAGAGAATTTCCTTAATAATTCTCTCTATTCTAATGTTAAAAATAATAATAAAATATAAAATATTATTAAATTATTATTTTTTGTAGATTATCTTACAAAAAATGATTATCTTGCACTCTAATAACTTTAAAAGGTTATATGATGAGAGTGTTTTTTTTAATAATAATTTTTTTGTGCTTCTTCTCAATGAAAGCACAGTCTTCTCAAAAGGAAAAAGCAGAACAGTTTATAAGTTCTGTACTTCTTTCTCAGGAAAGTGAGTATTCTAACCTTCTACCATTACTTAAGATAACTCGGATTATTCCAGAGGAAGAAGGAGGAATTCAGAAAATTTATCAGGTATTCTCACTTATTAAGCTACAAATACAAGATCATAGTTATCAGTTAGTTTCCTCACAGGAGGCTTATAAGATAATGGAACAGTGGAATGAAAATAGAGCTTCTGATATTCTAAGTTCAGATAAAGGAACCGTTTTCTATGTGTATTTGCCAGAATTTAATAAGTTTTTAGTTCGTTCTCCGATTGTAGTTAATGAAAAAAATGAAATCATAGCTATATTTATAGGTTTTTGTAAAGGAGAAAATCATATTTGTTTGGATTATTTGTAAATATTATTCCTAAATTACTCTTTTTTTACTTTTTTGAAAAAAATAATATGTTAAAGCAACAACAACAACTTAAGATAACCCAAAAATTATCACCACAGCAGATTCAATTGATGAAATTGGTACAGCTCCCTACAATTGCTTTTGAACAAAGAGTAAAGCAAGAGTTAGACGAAAATCCTGCCTTAGAAATTTCTTCTGAAGAAACTTGGGAGGAAGAGGATAAGTATGATGATTCTTATGATGCTACAGATGAATATGAAGATAACCAAATAATCCAAGCAGATGCCATTAATGTAGATGAATATCTCAGTGATGATGAAATTCCTGAGTATCGCCTATATGCAAATAATAGTAATGAAGATGACTATGTACAACCTTATCGAGAAGAAGTATCCTTTCATCAGTATTTGATAGAGCAACTGAATACTTTTCGCCTAGGGGAGACTGATCGTGAAATAGCAGAATTCTTAGTGGGAAGTATTAATGATAATGGTTATATTAGGCGTAGTATGAGAGATATTGCTGATGATTTGGCTTTTACACAGAATATCTATACAGATGAACAGGAAGTAGAAAGAATCCTCAAAACAGTAATATTTCACCTAGAACCAGCAGGAATTGGAGCCAGAGACCTTCAAGAAAGCCTTATTATTCAGCTAAAGCATAAGCCACAAACACCTATTACAGAGCTGGCTATTCGTATATTAACAGAAAATTTTGAAACTTTTAGTAGAAAGCATTATGAGAAACTTTCTCAAAAGTATGAACTTTCGGATGAAAAATTAAAGGAAGTTATTCAAGAAATAGAAAAACTCAATCCTAAACCAGGAAGTTCCTATTCAGAAGGAGGAAAATTTACAGAACAAATAGTTCCAGACTTCACCATTCATATTGTAGATGGTCAATTAGAGCTTTCTCTTAATGGAAGGAATACCCCTGAGTTACATATTTCTCAGGAATATGCAGAAATGTTTAAAACTTATCGTGATTCTAACGAAAAAGATAAGCAAAAACAGAAAGAGGCGGTGGAATTTATCAAGCAAAAATTAGATGCAGCCAAGTGGTTTATTGATGCCATTAAGCAACGCCAGACGACTCTTTTGCTTACAATGAATGCTATTATGGAATATCAGAAGGAATATTTCCTAACAGGAGATGAGACTAAGCTCAAGCCTCTTATTCTTAAGGATATAGCAGAAAGTGTAAATCTGGATATTTCTACTATTTCTCGGGTAGCTAATAGCAAATTTGTGAGTACTCCTTATGGAACAAAAGCAGTAAGAGACTTTTTTTCAGAAGCTATCAAAAATGAAGAAGGGGAAGATATTTCTACAAGAGAAGTTAAGAAAATATTACAAACTATTATTGATTCAGAGGATAAGAAAAAACCCTATACAGATGATAAGCTAATGGAGATTCTCAAGGAAAAAGGTTACCCTATTGCCCGCCGTACTATAGCAAAGTATAGAGAACAATTAGATATTCCTGTGGCACGACTTAGGAAAGAACTCTAAAAAAATATGTATGATTTATCTTAGTTTTGATATTGAAGAATTTGATATGCCCAAAGAATATGGTTATGAAATAGATTTTGAAAGACAAATAACCATATCTCAGGAAGGACTTACTAAAATATTGGCTTTATTAGAAAAATATAATGTAAAAGCTACTTTTTTCTCTACAGTAATTTTTGCTCAGAATAGCAATAAACTAATTACTCAGCTTCTTGAACAAGGACACGAATTAGCTTCACATACTTATTATCATTCAGCTTTTGAAAATCAGGATTTATTGTCTTCTAAAAAGACTTTAGAAGAGCTATTTGGAGTACAAATTCAAGGATTACGAATGCCAAGAATGGCAGAAATCTCTTCTGAAGAGGTGAAAAAAGCGGGTTATCTTTATAATTCATCAGTTAATCCTACTTTTTTACCAGGAAGATATAATAAATTACATATTTCTAAGCGTTTTTATAAAGAAAATGGTCTATGGCAGATTCCTACAGCAGTGAGTTGTTTTAGAATTCCTCTTTTCTGGCTTTCTTTTCATAATTTTCCTCTTTGGATTTATCATTTTTTGTTATCAAAAGCTGTTCATTCGATAGGATACGCAACACTTTACTTCCATCCTTGGGAATTTACAGATTTACATCAGAAAGAATTTAATTTTCCATCATATGTAATGCGAAATTCAGGAGAACAAATGTGTGATAGATTTGAAAAATTATTACAGTTTATCCAGAAAAAAGATTGGAAAACAGGAATTTATAAGAATTTGATAGCAGAGCAAAGAAAGCTTGGTAATTCATAATTATTTACTACCTTTGCCCCCTATTTGAATAACTATGAAACACTTAGCTTATATTAATAAATATTTCTATAAATATAGGAAACAACTTATATTAGGGGTACTTATCACTATTATAGCACGTCTTTTCTCTTTGGTAATGCCTAAGAGTGTACAGTATGCTATAAAAGTAGTTGAGGATTATATGGAAAGCCCCAATAAAGAGGCAAATATAGGAAATACTCTCTTGCTTTATAGCTTGCTTATTATTACCGCAGTTATTCTTTCTGGTTTCTTTACTTTCTGGATGCGACAACTCATTATTAATGTATCAAGATACATAGAGTTTGATATGAAGAATGAAATCTATCAGAAATATCAGACACTTTCTCAGCGTTTTTATAAGCAAAATAGAACAGGAGATTTAATGAATCGCATCAGTGAAGATGTAGGAAAAGTACGGATGTATACAGGTCCTGCTCTTATGTATAGTGTACAGACAATTACTCTCTTTCTCTGTAGTATTCCGTTGATGTTCTACACCTCCACAACACTTGCTACTTATGCACTACTTCCATTGCCTATTTTGGCTTTTTTAGTTTATTTTATTAGTAGAAAAATAAACCAAAAAACTATAGAAGTACAAAAATTCCTTTCAGATATTTCTTCTTTTTCTCAAGAAACTTTTTCGGGAATACATACCATAAAAGCTTTTGTTATGGAGGAAGAAACACAGAAAAATGTAGATAAAATCAGTCAAGAGGGACGAAAGAAGCATTTAGCTCTTTTGAGAATAGAAGCATGGTTTTTTCCAATAATGATCTTTTTGATAGGAATTAGTATTATATTTGTTATTTTTGTAGGAGGACGTTTATATATCAATGGTGAGATTCAATCTATTGGAGTTATTACAGAATTTACAATTTATGTAATGATGCTTACTTGGCCTGTGGCTACTGTAGGATGGGTAAGTAATATCGTTCAGCAAGCAGAGGCTTCTCAAGGGAGAATTAATGAATTCTTAAATGAAAAATCTGATATAGAAACTACTATACAATATAGTACTCCTATTCAAGGAGATATCCGTTTTGAAAATGTTACTTTTACCTATCCAGATACACAAATTACAGCACTGAAGGAAGTTTCTTTTCATATTCCTCAAGGGAAAAATATTGCTATTATAGGGAGAACAGGGTCAGGAAAATCTACTATTTTAGACTTAATTACCCGAATGTATGATGTACAACAGGGACATATTTTTATAGATGGAAGAGATGTCAGATCTCTTAATCTGAATGATTTACGTAAGTCAATTTCGGTTATTCCTCAGGATTCTTTTCTTTTCTCAGATACCATTGGGAATAATATTAAATATGGTAAGTCAGAGGCTACACAGGAGGAGATTATAGCAGTAGCAAAACTGGCTCAAGTACATGATAATATTATGGATTTCAAGGATGGATATGAAACTATATTAGGTGAACGAGGGATTTCTCTTAGTGGCGGACAACGCCAACGTGTATCTATTGCTAGAGCATTGCTCAAGGAAGCACAGATATATCTTTTTGATGATTGTCTTTCAGCAGTGGATACCGATACAGAGGAAAAAATTCTCCATAATCTTACACAAATAGCCTATAATACTACTCGAATTATTGTCAGTCATCGTGTATCGGTAGCTAGAAATGCTGATTCTATTCTTTTTTTGGACAATGGGAAGCTTATAGGACAAGGAACACATCAAGAACTTTATGAAAATAATCAGGAATATCGTAATTATTACGATACTCAAGTGATAGAATAAATATTAATAATCAAAAATAACCTTATTATGAAAAGATATTCTTTTTTTATTTTAGTTTTTTGCTTAATATTAGTAGCCTGTTCAGATGGAAAACTTTCTTCTTCAAGGGCAAAGGAACTAATAGAAGATTCTTTAGAAGCAAAACCTTTATATGAGACAGCTCATTTTTCCCTAGGAGAAGTAAGGTATCGTACCCAAAAAGATGGAGATAAGATTAAACAACTTAAGAAATTGGAAGAAGATGATTATATCTCTATAGAGGAGCTGAAAGTAAAGAAAAAATGGCTCTCCAATGATAGTGTATGGGTAGTTAATATAAAATGTACAGATAAAGCATTACCATTCATAACAGAATTGAAAGAAAATAGAGCTAAAGTTAAGACTATAGAATATATTCTTACGGAAGAAATTCAAATAGAACAAAAAAATGAAAAAGTAGCCACTATCATAGCAACACTTCAGAAAAAAGAAACTCCTTTTGGCTTCCTAAGTAAGAAAAATAATGTACAAGACTATATTCAGAAGAAATTTAAGGCAAAGTATCAAGAAAAAGAATGGATTCTTACCAAATAATCAATAAAATTATAGTGTAATGAGAAAGATTACTTCTTTATTCCTCTTTCAGGCTCTAGCTTCAGTAATATCAGGTATATTAATTACTCAAATGTCCTTATTAGGGCGTGTAGGAATCCATACAATGTATCGCCAATTTATAGTTTTTCGTTCTTGGTGGAAGACAGCTCTATTGCTCTTTGTAATACAATGCTTACTTATAGGAGTCCTCTGGCTTATAAGGCAATATTCCTCAGGGAAGGCAGTAAAAAAGATTTCTGGATTATGCCTGCTTATAGGAATAATTGGGTTTGGTTTCACTTATTGGGATTTCACTACAACAATGCATAAGGTAATGAAAGCTCGTTTTCATTTTGGTTTTTATCTTTTTTGGATAGGATGGGGAGTAACTTGTTTGTATTTTATTCTGCAGAAAAGAGCTACATCATCTTCGGTAACTGAAATATCACCATCTCTGCCTCAAGATAGGGAAGAGGAACTAATGTAAGATATTTTTTTCAAAAAAAACAAAGTAGAATAAAGTTTTAATCAAATAATGGAAATCTTTTTTGCTTCATAGCCTTTTGGAATATTTTAAAAGTGAATATAATTTTCTTTACACATCATAGAGATGAGTTTTTAGTACGAATTACATAATCAGTGAATTAGGGAGAGATAGGGTAGGAGCGACACGATCGCATCATCGGTAGGTTTAATAATTTCAATAATTGAAATTTTATTCATAATATATTATTTTTCTCTCTTCAATAAGGACTTCTTTGTCTAAGTCTAAGTCTTGTAGCAAGAATTTCTTTGTCCAATTATTATGAGAATCATAGGAATAAATATATGTTTTTGTATCTATTAGAGTACTATCTCTATAATTTTGTTCTTCTGTTATATTATTGTTTGTATCATATCTGAAAATATTCTTTGAAACAATTATATTATCATTTTTTAATATTATAGATACTAAATGATTCTCCTGATCATATAAATATTCCTTTTTTTCAATATATTCTTTCCGATTAGAAGATATTTCCATTTCAATAAGTCTGTTTTTAGAGTCATATTTTTGCGCTATCTTTTCATCAAATTTGTCTTTATTATAATAAAGATAAACCTCAGACTCATTGCCCTTACTATCATAATTATACACTAACTTTTTGTAAAGTTTCCCTTGTGCATAAGTTGCCCATTCCTTCAAATATCCATACCTATTATATTTGTAGTCAGAATAATATTCTTCTTTTCCTTTTTTGTTATATCCTATTTCTTTTATCTTATTGCCTTTTTTTGTATATAGGATATTTCTTCTTAGTTTTTCTCCATCCTCCAAATATACCGTTTCTTCTATTAGATATCCTTCCTTATCATATAGATATTCTCTTTCACCAAAAGAATTAACTATACAAATACTTTTCACTTTTCCTTTCAAATTTTCTTTTTCCCAATCTGTTTTATGCTTTTTATATTGAATATTTTGACTTTCACAATTTGCAAAAAAAAATAAAAAGACAGAAAAAAACATTATATTCTTCATCTTATTTATAAAAAATATTAATCAAACTCTGAAGTAAAATGTAATTTCAGACTAGGATACTTTTGTTTGACCATTTCTATAGAGAAAGAAGAATCTGCTAAGAATACTAGCTGTCCTTGCTTATCACGAGCTAGAAATTTCTGTTTGACACGTAAGAAATCTAAATAATCAGGATCTTTAGGATTTTCTGGGGCTTCTATCCAGCAAGCTTTATAGATGGGGAAATTTTCATAACTACATTTAGCCCCATATTCGTGCTCCAATCGGTATTGGATTACTTCATATTGGAGTGCTCCTACGGTTCCTATTACCTTTCTACCATTGAAATCAAGAGTAAAGAGCTGAGCCACACCTTCATCCATCAGCTGGTCAATACCTTTTTCTAATTGCTTAGATTTAAGAGGGTCAGCATTATTAATATACCGGAAATGCTCTGGCGAGAAACTTGGAATTCCTTTAAAATGAAGGAGTTCTCCCTCAGTGAGGGTATCTCCTATTTTGAAATTTCCAGTGTCGTGTAAGCCCACAATATCTCCAGCATATGAAATATCAACAACTTCCTTTTTCTCAGCGAAGAAAGCATTAGGGCTGGAGAACTTAAGTTTTTTTCCTAAACGCGTATGCAGATAAGGCTTATTGCGCTCGAAAGTACCTGAAACAATCTTCACAAAAGCCAATCGATCACGATGATTAGGATCCATATTAGCGTGTATCTTAAAGACAAATCCAGTAAAATTACTTTCGTTAGGAGTTACTAAGCGTTCTTCACTAGCCTTAGGGCGTGGAGAGGGAGCTATTTCTACAAAACAATCAAGAAGTTCTCTTACACCAAAATTATTCAGAGCAGAACCAAAGAATACAGGCTGTTGTACCCCATTAAGGTAAGCCTCTCGGTCAAATTGAGGATATACTTCATAGACGAGCTCTAGATCACTTCGTAAATTTTTAGCAGACTGTTCAGAGATAATTTTCTCTAATTCAGGACTATTTATATCATCAAAAGAGATAGTTTCTTCTATATTTTTGCGACTATCTCCTGAGAAAAGATTGATATTCTTTTCCCAAATATTATAAATTCCTTTGAAGTCATATCCGATACCAATGGGAAAGCTTAAGGGAGTTACTCGTAAGCCTAATTTTTGTTCTACTTCATCTAAAAGGTCAAAAGCGTCTTTTCCTTCTCTGTCGAGCTTGTTGATGAATACAATCATAGGAATATTCCGCATACGGCATACCTCTACTAACTTTTCTGTCTGTTCCTCAACCCCTTTGGCGACATCAATCACAACAATTACACTATCTACAGCCGTTAGCGTACGGAAAGTATCTTCTGCAAAATCCTTGTGTCCTGGAGTGTCTAGAATATTGATTTTATGTTCTTTATAGTTAAAAGCGAGTACTGAAGTAGCTACCGAAATACCTCGTTGACGCTCTATTTCCATAAAGTCAGAGGTAGCTCCTTTTTTTATTTTATTGGATTTCACAGCTCCAGCCTCTTGGATAGCTCCCCCAAATAGAAGTAGCTTCTCAGTAAGTGTTGTTTTTCCAGCATCAGGGTGTGATATAATACCGAAAGTTCGGCGCTTTTGTATTTCTATTTCTAACGACATTTTATGAATCTAAATTATTTAAAACTATTAAAGGATAATATTATTAAAATTAAAAAGGAAGTCTTCCGCTAAAAGCTTTGTAAATGGTCTGGTAGTCCATTGTATTTCCTTTCGATAAGATTTCTTTTCGGAAATGTTCCCCATTTTCTCGAGTAAGCCCATTATTTTCCTCAAACCACTGATAGGCATCACGAGCAAGCATTTCAGAATACTGATAGGCATAATAGCTGGCAGCATATCCGCCTCCAAAAATATGAGAAAAATAGCTAGAACGATAGCGAGGGGGCACTTCTTTAGGGAATTTTTCTAGAGCTGTTTGTTCAAATAAAGTAACTTCTTCCACAGAATCATCCAAGGATAAGGTATGCCACTTCATATCCAAATAGGCAGATGCTAATACCTCACAGAAAGCATATCCTTGATTAAAAGTTCTAGAATCTTTCATCTTTTTGATAAGAGAGTCATCAATTACTTTATTTGTTTGATAATGGACAGCATAATTTTTAAGAATAATAGGATGTAAAGCCCAGTTTTCATTGAACTGAGAAGGAAATTCTACAAAATCCCTAGCCACGGCTGTTCCTGCTAGAGAAGCGTATTTTTGTTCAGCAAAGAAAGCGTGTAGAGCGTGTCCAAATTCGTGGAAGAGAGTCTCTACTTCACTGAAAGTAAGCAGGCAAGGAGAGCCTTCTTTAGGTTTTATATAATTACAGACATTATAAACGACAGGTTTCTGTTCGAAGAATTTTGAAGGAGTAACCAAGCAACTCATCCAAGCCCCTCCTTTTTTCTCCTCTCGAGCATAAAAATCTCCATAGAAAAGTCCTAAAGGTGTGTTGTCCTCTTCAAAGAGCTCATACACAACTACATCGGGATGATATACAGGTAAGTCTGTTCTTTTCTTAAAGGTAATTCCATAAAGAAGAGTAGTTGCATAGAAAACGCCTTTTTCGAGAACATTAAATAACTCAAAATAAGGTTTTAGCTCATTTTCATCAAGGTTATAATTATTTTTTCGGATTTTTTCAGTATAATAGTTCCAATCGTAAGGCTGAATAGCTTCTGAAAGGGTATTTTCTTTTAAAATTTTAGCTTCTTCTTTTACTTTTTCAAAGGTATGGGGCATCATCTGGTCAAAGAAAGCCCAAACAGTCTCTGGGTTTTTAGCCATACTTTTCTGCAGAGACCATTCAGCATAGTTTTTATAACTTAACAGATTTGCCTTTCTCTTACGCAAAGTAATGATATCTAGGATAATATTTTCTGTAGCATAGGCTCCCCGAGAGGCACGATTCCACGCCACATCAAACACGCGTTTTCTGGTCGTTTCATTCTCCAAAGAGGCAAGAATAGGTTGCTGCGTAGTGTTAATAATATCAATCTTCCAAGTTCCATCAGCTTGCTTGAGGGCTTGTTTTTCTTCATAGGAAAGTCCTTTGAGTTCTTCTTCATTATGAATGATAATACTTGCTTTCTTCCGAGCTTCTAGGGTGTAGAAGTTGAATTCATTAACAAGAGAAGCTAGCTGAGCATTGATTTTTTTAAGTTCTTCTTTTTTTTCTTCTGACAAATTGGCGCCGTAGAGTGTAAAATTGTCATAGTAATATTCTAGAAGACGAAGTGTTTCTGTATCCGAGTTAAGAGAATTTCGGTTGTTATAGAGATATTTTATACGCTGAAATAGACTGTCATTGAGGTAGATATTATCCTGATGAGTTGCAAATAATGGAAGAATCTCCTTTTCAGTACTTTGTATAATTTTATCTGTGTGGGCACTTGCTAATGCATAGAAGATATTACTTATACGACGGAGTTCTTGATTACTTTTTTCTAGAGGTAATAAGGTGTTTTCAATGGTTGGAATATCCTGATTTTCAATAATTTCTTTAATAGATAAGGTTTGTGAATCCATTGCTTCTAATAGAGAAGTCCTGAACTCCTCATTTCTAATTGAAGAAAAATCAGGAGTACCATAAGGAAGTGTGCTTTTCTGAGACAGAGAGGAAATCATAAGTATTTGTAATAAAAATATAAGCTATAATCTATATCAAAAATTATACCAAAAAGATTATTTGGAAAATAAAGACTATAATTGTAATTTTGCAGACTAATTTTGATAGATGAATATTTTTTCAGCAGAGCCCATTTCTGAAGGCTTAGTAATTATACCTACTTATAATGAGATAGAAAATATAGAACTTATAATAAAAGCTGTGCTGGAGCAGTCTTCCCTTTTTGATATCCTTATAGTAGATGATAATTCACCAGATGGTACAGGGCAAAAAGTAAGAGAATTACAAGTATTATACCCTAAAAGGCTTCACCTTACCGTTCGAGAGAAAAAAGCAGGTCTAGGAACTGCCTATATACATGGATTTCTCTGGGGACTTGAGAGTGATAAAAAATATAAATTCTTCTTCGAGATGGATGCTGACTTCTCCCATAATCCTAGTGATTTATTGCGTTTGTATCAAGAATGTAAAGATAATGGTGCTGATGTAGCTATAGGCTCACGGTATATAAGGGGTGTTAATGTGGTTAACTGGCCCTTAAGAAGAGTTTTACTTTCCTATGGTGCCTCTTTCTATGTAAGAATGATTACGGGAATGGAGGTAAAAGACCCTACGGCAGGTTTCATCTGCTACCGTAGGGAAGTCTTAGAAAAGATAGATTTCAATAAAATAAAATTTGTAGGATATGCTTTTCAGATAGAGATGAAGTATAAGGCTTATATTCATCACTTTCGTATTTCAGAGGTATCCATTATTTTCACAGATCGAACCAGAGGAAAATCCAAGATGAATGCTTCTATCATTAAAGAGGCGGTACTTGGGGTTCTAGTAATGAGAGTGCGACACCTTTTTGGTAGATAATTTATTGAAACTTAGTTACTCCATATTTTTTAGCCTCTTCTTTTACTTTAGGAGCAAGAGCCTTAAGGTTAGCAATACGAGAAGTGTTGGAAGGGTGAGTACTTAGTATTGAGCTCTCGCTACTATTTCCAGAGGCTGCACTCATACGTTCCCATAGTTTATATCCTTCATCGGGGTCATAGCCAGCTAGAGCCATAATTTGTAATCCTATAGCGTCAGCTTCTGTTTCATGACTTCTACTAAAAGGAAGCATTATTCCCACTTGTGTTCCAAGCCCATAGGCTGTATTAAACTGATTTAAGTATTTGCTGTCACTTAGGAGAATGTTTCCTGCAATAGCTCCTATCTGTTGGATGGTAGAAGCACTCATACGTTGAGCTCCGTGGTCTGCGAGTGCGTGGGCTACTTCGTGCCCCATAATAACAGCAATTCCTCGTTCATTCTTTGCGATAGGAAGAATACCTGTATAGAAGACAATTTTTCCACCAGGCATACACCAAGCATTTAATTCATTACTTTCTACCAGATTATATTCCCATCGGTAATCTTTCAAATAATCCTTATATCCATTCCTTTCCAACCATAGTTGAGAAGCCTTAGCAATGCGTTCTCCTACACGTTTTATCATTTCGGCATCCGATGTACCTTTTATTACTTTGTTGGAAGCTAAGAATTGGCTATATTGGTTAAAAGAAGTAGGAAAAAGCGAACTATTGGGAGTAAAATTTAGTGTTTGCTTCCCTGTAAAAGGATTGGTTTTACAAGCAGAAATCCCTAATAATAAGCCTATTAATGCAATTTTTTTCATATTTCTTATTTTAGATAAATTAAGTGGCAAATATACGGAAAAAAAATTTTTGAGAAAAAAACTTTTATAAGATTATTTTTTATACCTTTGTATTTGAATTAAATTAATATCAAAGCATATGAAACAGTTATTTGTGATGCTTGCAATGGCAATACTTCCTGTTGCTGTAAATGCCCAAGAACAAGCACAAAAAGCAGAGAAAGCTACCTCTAAGTCTTGTTGTAAAGAAGGTAAAAAAGATGGAAAATCTTGTTGTACAGAAGAGAACAAGAAAGATCCTAAATCTTGCTGTAATAAAGAAGGTAAAGATGAAAAATCTTGCAGTAAAAATGCTAAAGAAAAAAAATCTTGCTGCAAGGAAGGAAAAAAGGATGAAAAATCTTGTTCAGAGCCTAAATCAGGAGCTCAAAAAGGAGAAGTTAAGCCAACAATGTAATTCCAGAAAATTTGAAAAAAGTCTCTAAAAAATATTTTTTTAGAGGCTTTTTTATTTCTAACTTTACAGATATTTTTATAAGTAGATAGTATAAAAAGAAAAAAAGACTATTGAGAAAATAGTCTTTCAAGTATAACTAAAATGTAATTTTAAAAATAACTGTTAGGCAACTAATGAATTAACGTGTTTCATTAAGCTACTTTTGAGATTACCAGCTTTATTCTTGTGAATGATATTCTTTTTAGCTAATTTATCAATCATAGAAACTACATTAGGTAATAATTGTTTTGCTTCAGCTACATCAGTAGTAGTACGCAAGCGCTTTACAGCGTTACGAGCAGTTTTATGTTGATAACGATTTCTAAGGCGAACAGCCTCATTTCTTCTAATTCTTTTGATTGCGGACTTATGATTTGCCATTTCTTATCTTAAATTAAAAACTGGTATTTTTTTGTAGTCCGTAGGGGAATCGAACCCCTGTTACAAGGATGAAAACCTTGCGTCCTA